>JBCCWS010000030.1 GCA_039193195.1 Pseudomonadota bacterium | reverse complement strand
GCATGAGCGACCCCAACACTCGGAAAACGCCGGCCTCAACCCTGAGAACGCCTCACAGGCACTCGCTCAGCTGCGGTCAACGCCCTACGATCTCATCTCAGGGGCTCAACGCCACACCTCATGAATAAAGCAGGCTAGTGCCTCGCGGTTGCAGTCATCGAGCATCTTGAACGCTGCCACGCCACGATAGAACGTACATGCCGGGCTGGCCGTACTCCTCTCCTCGCTCGGGGCACCCCTAAGGTACCCATCGACGGCGGTAACCCTCGTGAGGGTGCGCGGCGTCTCTCTTCGTTATCCGTGAGCATCCTTGGCACCACCCGTAGCACGGCCTAACGACCACCCGCGGCACACGGGCGGCGCTGCCCGGAGTGCACCGCGCTCCACTCGCTTGGCCCCCGTGTGTCCGGTGGCTGCCCCTCTCGCTGGTGCAACTCGCCTCCACCCTCACGGCTCGACCCGACCGCAGGCTGCGAACAATCCTAACGTTCGGGCACTCTAGGGGTGTGTCGCACATCAACGACGAACAGAAGTGTCCGCCGCGCCGGAAAGCACGGCGCTTGAAACGCCAGAGCGCGCAGGCGCGACACACCAACCCGCAGTCAGCAAACTAACAAAATAGGCATCAGAGGAAAAAAGATGACCAACACTCACACGGAGACCTTGCGAAGACGACTCCCGGGCGTACTCGTGCCCGGCGTGTTGCTCTGTTTACTCGGGGCGCCCGCCGCCAACGCCGACGATCGCGACGCGCGGCACCCGACATCGGCGCTGAACATCCCTGTCCTCGACACTAGCTCCCCCTTCGAGCCGCCCACGGAAGACGCCTTCGTCACCAACGCGGGGCCCGGCCTCGACACCGGCTGCACCTTCAATGACGAGCCCGAACACCCGCTGATCATCGATGTACTGGTGGATCAGTCCGTAGGTGAAGTCGACGCCAACGGCTTCCTTGTGGACGCCCAGTCTCTGATCGACGCCGGCATCATCCCGGCCACCTTCGAACTCGTGTTGCCCGCCTTCGACGTGGACGTAAACGGCGGCCCACCGCCTGAAAGCGACGAGGTGCTGTTTAACGGCGAGAGCCTCGGTTTCCTCAACGGTGACGACGGCATATGGCTATTGAATTCCTTCCGTCTGGACATTCGTAAGCTCAAATTTCCAGCTCCCGGCGGCCCCGCCGCCGTGAACACGGTGCAGGTGAACATCGACACTTTGTCCACGGGCACGTGGTGCACGGCGATCGACTGGGTGGCGTTTATCGTGCCCATTCGCCAGCAGTATGCGGTGACCCTGGAGGTGATGGGCGGCAACCCCGTGCGCGAGATCGCGGACAATGTGATCTATCGCCAGAGCTTCGATGCGGACTGCAACGTCGTCGAGAATCAACTCGACTTCGCTGAGTTTCCGTTCGTGGGCAGCCGAGAGAAGGACGTCATACTGCGCGCCACCTTGGATGCCTGCGGTGGCGGTGCTGGCATGCCTGAAGTCGATGTGCAATGGCAGCTGAGCGGACCTGTGCCACTGCAGACCAGGGGCGAGACCGCGTGGACAGGCACCCAGGGCAACATCTCGCTGCGCATGCTCGATCGGGTGGCGGACGGTACTGCTAACCTGGCCTTCACCATCGATCAGCAGATGGTGGAAATCAACCGCCGCGCGCTGACCACGTTGGCCACTCCCAAGGCCACCAGTGACTGCACCGCCTCGCCGTGTAGGCCGAAGCGCACGTGGTACGAGCGCGGCGTGGAATGGGCCGGTGGCTCCGATGGCGCAACGGATGAAGCGGGCGTCATCAACCAGGTACGCACATCCATGTTCGGCAACCCGCTGAGCTGGAAATACCTTGATGGCAACGATCCGTCCGACTGGGTTGGCCTCGTGGAAGGATCGCTGAATGACGGCAACTGCGTTGCCTTCACCGCGGTGCTGCAGAACCTGAGCGCAGTGCTCGGTGCCAGCGCGGGCTCGGAGGACCGCGTGGTGATTCGTTCCGGCTTCGTCACCAGGCCCAACGGCTCCTTGGACTCCGCCTTTACTGGCATGGCCGGCGCTGAACCAAGCGGCACGCTGGATCGCTACGTCTTCGGCATGCACAGCCTGCTGAAGAAGGGTAGCAACTGGCAGGACGCCACGTTTAACGGCAGCTATTCGAGTCGTGAGGCCTTCGTGGACTGGCGTCTGGACGGCGGCCGGGAAGTGCGCGACAGCAAGAACTGGCTTACCACCGGCGAGGGCGCCCTCCTGCGCCGTACGGGCACGACACTCCCAAGCCCCTACGACGCCACCTGGGGCAACGAGTGGCGCTACCTGGCACCCGCACCGGTGCCCTTCGCAGATGTCTTTGGCGGAGGCGCTCTGCTCGTAAGCAACGCTGCCGTAGCACCCGTCGTGGCCTTCGAACCCATCGATGAAGATGGCGACGGCTTCGCCGAAGCCCTCCGCGCGGCAGTGACCGTGGATACCACCGTGGCCGGCGAGTTCTTTGTCAGCGCGTCGCTCGTGATCGGCAGCGATGTGATTCCCGCGCGAGGTCGTAGCAACCTCATGAACTCCGGGCTGAGTGAGCCGATCAGCGGCCCGCCAGGCAGCTACACGGTCAACTTCGAGTTCCCTGGCGAGAGCATTGCAACCACGGCCACCGATGGACCCTATTCACTGCGGGTGGATGTAAGCTCGGAGACTATGGAGGAGGATGCGGTTACGGTCCCGACGCCTGCCTACGCCGCTACTGACTTTGGCGAGCTCAAAGCGGTCTTCCTGGGCAGTGTGGACCGCGGCGTAGACGAGGACGGCGATGGTCGTTTCGACCAGCTGCGCACGTCGCTTACGCTCAACGCTCGCGTCGACGGCGAGTACTTCGTCACTGGCACCTTGTGGAAGGACGAGGGCACGATCGTGGAGGCGCAAGCCATCGGTCCAATCTTCCTGGACGCGGGTGAACACGCGTTGGAGATGGACTTCGGCGGCGTCGCCATCCGGCAGTTCGGTGAAGACGGGCCGTATACCATCTTCGCGACGGTCACCGAAGTGGCCAGCATGGTCCGCCACGAAGCCACCTTCGACACCGCGGGCTACTTGCTGGATGAGTTCACCTTCACCCTGCTGCGCCCAGACGGCAACTTCAGCGACGACGGTGTCGACGACAACGGCAACGGCCTGTTCGAACTGCTGCGGGTGAACGTAGGACTAGACGTGGCCCAGGGCAACTTCCAGCTTGCCGCCATTCTGTCGAACGGCACCGATAGCGCCTTCGTGTACTCGGCCCCGCGGGACGTGGCCGGGGGTCTGCAGAGCATTACCTTCGATTTCAGCGGTGAGGAAATCAACTCGCTAGAGCTAGACGGCCCGTACACGGTCGAGCTCACGCTGCGCGACCCCGCCACCATGGTTGAGCTGGAGCGAGTGTTGTTGGAAGACACCACCCGCACCTACAGCTTTCTCGACTTCGAGGGAGAGCAAGTGGAAGTGGCGGACATCCGCCTGACGGGTAACTCGACGGACATAGGCATCGACACAGACGGTGACGGTCTGTTCGATCAGCTGCAGGTGGACGTGGAGCTGGAGCTGACCCAGGGCGGGACCTACGAGTGGAGTGCACGTCTGGAGGATCCCAACGGCACCGACATCACTTTCGATAGCCGCTCTGGAAGCCTGTCTGCGGGCGTCGACACCATCACCTTCATCTTCGATGGCAACGCTATCGGGACCAACGGCGTCGATGGGCCCTTCGAGGTGAACGGGCTGCTGATCTTCAGCAACAATGGTGCCAACCTCGTCGCGGCTGATGTCGCCACCACGCGGAGCTACACCGCTGACCAGTTCGAGGGCTTCGTGCCTCCGATCGACGGTGACCTGGATGGCGACGGCGACATCGATGGCGATGACTTCAGCATCCTGCGCGATGGGCTCGGAAGCTGCACGGGTGATCCGCGGTTCGTGCAGGACGCAGACTACGACGCCGACGGCTGCATCACCTTCGCCGACTACCGCATCTGGTACGGCTTCTTCCGAGCACAATAAGGAGAACTAGGCAATGAACCTTAGAAATATGATCGGCGGTACCTGCATCACCATGATGCTAGCCGCAGGCACGACCCACGCCCTCGCGATTGACCTGATGCTGTCAGGCCCCGCGCCCGACGTTGGCGACGAGTTCACCGTAGACGTGGTCGCTAGCGGCGTATTCGACGGCCTCGATGCCGCCGACGAACTGCTCGGTTTCGGCTTCGACGTAGTGGTGGACGACCCGTCCGTCGCCACCTTCGTCGGCGCCGACGTGCTCATGCCGTTCGTAGACCTCTCCGAGCTGTTCCCGGACGTGGACGTGGCCGGTGGCGCGTTCCCGGGGGTCCCGAACCAGCAGGGCAACGACGTGTTTACCATCGCCGCGCTCACTTTCTCCGCGGTAGGGGCGGGCACCACGTCGCTCGGTATCGTGTCCGATACGGGCTCGCTCAACGAGGGCCTGATCTACCTCTTCAACGATCCGCAAGACATAACTTCGTCCTTCACCATCGACGTGGTCGAGGTGCACGAGCCGGGCGCGCTCGGGCTGATCGCCGGTGGATCGCTGATGCTGGTGTTATTGCGGGCGCAGCGCCGGCGAAGGTAGCGGTGTGGTTGGGGTCTGGCGAGCGATTGCCGGGCCCCAAATCGCCGCGCTGGTGCGGGCCCGGCTAAGCTCGGCGCGCATCAGTCATAGCGAGGGATCGGCCCTCACCTGCGCGGCGTTGACTCTTGGCCCACACCGCCGATGCTAACGACGTTTTTCTACTCGAATCTGCTGGCAGCAGCGGTGGCGATGGAACACCAGGCTTTGTTCTCAATGGAACCGATGCCCAAGGCGCCGCCGGATCGAAGCTGGCTGAGCTAGGCGATATCCACGGCGACGGCGTGGATGCCTTCGGTGGTGCGGGAGACGGACAAGGTCATCGTCACCACCTGACCTGGCGCGCAGGCTAGGCGAGACGCTGGCGCAGCTCACGCACGCGCTGGCGACTCACGGGCAGCTCACGGCCGTCCTCGAACACCACCCGGTAGCGGCTCCCTTCCAAGGTGCGAAGGGAGCTGATCGTGTTCAGGTTGACGATGTGCGAGCGATGGATTCGCAGGAACTCGTCCGGCAATAGCTCGGCTAGCTGGTCGAGGGTCTTGGCATGGAGCAGCCGACGCCCGGTTAACAGCTCGAGTTCTGCGTAGTTGCCCGCGCCGTGGATCGCCCGCACCTGCGCGACGGGTACGGCGCGGGTCTCCCGCCCTGTCTGCACGGCGAGTTGCTTGACCGCAGGCCCCGTCCGCGACGCCTGGCGCTGCAGCCGCGCCACCGCCTTGCCTAGGCGCGCCTCGTCGAAGGGTTTGGGGACGAAGTCGAGCACACCGTGCTCGAAGGCCTCCATGGCCCGGTCCGTGTTAGCGGACACGACGATGGTCTCGTGCGGCCCCACCAGGGCCTTGCGCAGGAGGGCGAAGCCATCTTCCCCGGCGAGGTTCAGATCCAGAAAGAGCGCGTCGTAGCGCGTGCCACGCAGGGCGTGCACCGCTTGCGATAGCTCATCACAGCGTTCGATGACTACGTCCTGCGGCAACAGCGCACTCAACATGCGCGCCAGGCGACGCGCCACCATCGGCTCGTCCTCCACCACGAGCACCTTCACGGGCGTCGCGCCGGCAGGCAAAGGCGTGTGCGCCAACCACCGTCCTCGGTCGGCCCGGCCTCCAGGGACCACGCGTCGCCGTAGGCTTCGGCAAGGCGCGCCTCCACGTAGCGCGTGCCCGTTCCCTTGCGCGTCGCGTGATCTGCCGTCGGCTTGCCCGCAGGGGCGGTCAAGGTGAGCGTTAGCATCTCCGCGGACGCCTCGATCTTGAGGGAAAGCGCCGTGTCGCCCGCGTAGCGCCCGTGGGTGATCGCGTTCTCCACCAGCGTGTGAACGACGGCGGGCGGTAGGGTCCAGTCGGCCGCCGAGCCCTCGACGGCGAGCGCGTAACGTCGATCGTGGCGATAGCCCATGACCTCGAGGTGGCGCTGGCAAAGGGCGATCTCCTGCGCGAGGGGCACCAGGGTTTGCTCAGCCATCTGCGCCAGGTGGCGGAACTCCTCGGAGAGCGCGTTGATCATCGCCACTCCCGTGCGCGGGGAGATCTCTATCCACTCACTCAAGGTGGTGAGCGTATTCATCAAGAAGTGGGGGTTGAGATTGCGCTTGAGCAGTTCCGTGCGCAGGCGAGCGGACGTAAGCTCCGCCTGCTGCTTAGCCTCCCGCTCGCGGCTCACTACACCCACCTGCTCGGCGAACAGGAAGAGCAGCAACACGGCGTAGCCCAGGTAAAGGCCGAGATCGAGGAAGCCAGGAGCGTTCAGCAGCAGAAGGGCAACGAACAGCACGAGGCCGAAGATGGCGGGTTGGGCAGAGGTGTCGCCGCCCAGGCGCGCCTGGGCAGTGACGATGATGCCCGCGAGCAGACCCAGGGTGATGACGATGACCGTGGCCCCATCGGGGCTCGGCACCAACCATGCCGACAGGACGCCGATCGGCACTACGGCCCATATCCACCACGAACGACGCTCGAAGCGCTGGCACAAATACGCCAGCAAGCACATGGTGGCGATGCCAGCAGCGACGGTGACGGCCCGCAAGCGGATGGCGTGCCAGTCGTAGGAGTAGTTGACGTAGGCCCGCAACACCTCGAAGGCGAGCTGCATCAGCACGGCGAAGCAGGCGGCCGCCAGCCAGCACGAGGCGCGGTCCCTCGTGCGCAGGCCGAGCAGGAGCAGGTAGGTGAAGGCCAGCACCAGCGTACCCGCAGTCAACATCGCCGGCAGGTAGCGCGCTCGCTCAGCGTACAGAGGATCCTGGAAGGGTCCGAGAAAGATGAAGTCGAGCGGCGAATACACGTTGCCGGCGTGGTGTGCCGACCACTCGATGGAGAGCCGGTGACGCCCTGCTCCCAACAGTTCCGGCGGCACGAACACCACGGCCGCCAGCGGCCCGGGCACTTCCGATACGCGATCCAGCCCGGGCGAACCCTTCGAGCCGAGCGCGACCCCGTCCCAGGAGATGCGCGCGGAGAAGGTGCCAGAGAGAAACAGACCTATGGGCTCACCGCCCGCGTAGACGGCGGGCAACTCGATGTCGCATTCGAGGGTCTGCAGCTCCCGCTCTCGCACGTCCCGCCAGCGCACGTCGATCTGCTCAGCGCCCATCTGCTGCACGCAGGCCTGCGGGTAACGCAGCTCGGCGGCGTGTGGCCCTCTCCCAAAGAAGAGTGCGAATAGCACCAGCAGGAGCGACAGGGCGGGCCTGCGATAGCAAGCGGGAAACCGGGCATAAGACATGGTGCGGGACAGGCTAGCACGCCCCGGCCGTGCGCCTGAGATGCCCACCCAGGCGAAGGAGCAGTTGGCGTAACAGCGCTGGCCATGGCGTCGAATGCTGAGCATCCTGCTTCCGTGACCCCTGCCGGAGAATGTCGAATGTCCGCCAAGCAAATGCTCTGCTACGGCCTCTACCTACTGCTCGCCGTACTGCAGCTGCTGGTGCCGCAGAGCGAAGCCGCCATCGCTTGGGAGGCGATGACCTTCGAAGCCAAAGACGGCACCCGCGTGCCTGCCCAGCGCGGCACTCTGGAGGTGCCGCTTCGCCACGACGATGCAGCCAGCGGCACCACCACCCTCGCCTTCGTTAAGTTCAACGCCACCACTGACAACCCGGGCCCACCGATCATCTATCTCGCGGGGGGTCCGGGCGGGTCCGGCATCGCCACGGCGAAGGGCGCTCGGTTCGAGCTGTTTATGGCCCTGCGCAGCGTCGCCGACGTGATCGCACTGGACCAACGAGGCACCGGCGCGTCCGCCCCGCCTCCGCCCTGCCAGGCGCCCGAGGCCTATCCCATCGACCAACCCCTCCTGCGCGAGCCCTGGATCGCCTACCTGCGCGCGACGGCGGTGCACTGTGGCGCGGTCTGGCGCGAGCAAGGGGTAGACCTCAACGCCTACACCACCTGGGAGAGTGCGGGTGACCTCGAGGCCCTACGCCAGGCTCTCGGCGCGCAGAAGGTCAGCCTCTGGGGCATCAGCTACGGCACCCACCTAGCGATGGCTGCCGTTAGGCGGATGGAGCCGCACCTGCACCGACTGGTACTGGCGAGCCCGGAAGGCTTGGCCCAGACGATCAAACTGCCGCTGCGGTCCGATCGCTTTTACGACCGCGTCGCTGAGGTCATCGCCAGGGACCCCGAGGCCGCGGCTCGCTACCCAGATCTCACGGCGACTATGCGCAAAGTACTGGAGCGCCTGGACAGCTCGCCGATTGACGTCGACCTCGTCGCGCCCGGCGCCGAGGGGTCCGTCACCCTCACCCTCGACGGCACGGCGGCTCGCCTTTACACCGCATTCTTCTTGAGTAAGAACCCGCATAACATTGCCGCTCTACCAGCCTTCTACGCCGCGCTCGCCGAGGGCGAATACGAGTACTTAGCGCAAGCGGCCTACCGCTTGGCCTACGCGCGACCGGCCGCCCTGCGACCCATGTCCTTGGCCATGGACCTCGCCTCCGGCGTCTGCGCCGATCGCCTCGCGCTGATCGAGCAGCAAGCGGACGAGGCCATCCTGCAGGATTGGCTCAACTACCCCCTGCCGCACTTACTCGGTGTGCTCGACAACGTCCAGGATCTCGGGGAGGAGTTTCGGGCACCGCTACGCTCGTCGCTGCCGACGCTGATCCTGTCCGGCACCCTGGACGGGCGAACCTTCCCGGAGGCGCATCAGGAGGTACTGTCACAGTTCTCGCAGGGCGCGATGGTCACCATAGAAAACGCCGGCCATGACCTATTCATGATCGACCCGCGGGTGGGCGATATCGTGCAGGCCTTCCTCGCTGGATCCACGCCAACGCGCGAGCGGATCGTGATACCGCCGCCGAGTTTTCAGCAATATTAGTGAGCGAACACTTGGGCTTGTCAACGGCGACCCTATCCCTCGCAGAAGGCGAGAAGCGAGTGCGTTAGCGGTCACGAAACCAGATGAGGTCGCCACCGCTGCCGCCATCGTCCTGGTCGATCATGAGCACGTCCTGGCCGTCCGCCAACAGCCGGAAGAACGATGAGGATGCCTGCGGAATGAGGATGGGCTCATCCCACACGGCGTTACTGAACAGCCTCGAGACCATGGCGCCTTCGCCGCGGTATCCGGCGAGTGCGGTGCCGTCCTCGCGCGCCGCGATACGTGTGCGCGAGGACGAGGCTCGGTCGCTGATCTGCAGCTGAAAGGCGGAGTCCCAGAGATCGCTGGCGGCGTTGTAGCGCAACACCGTGCGTAGGTTCACGCCCGTGAAACGGTCGAAGCGTGTGTAGATGAAAAACACGTCGCCATTCCGTGCAACGTCCGTATCCGAGAAGTTGCGGAAGTCGCCATCTTCGTCCCGGTGCACTTGCACCACGGATGGCAACCCCCACTGCTCGTCCTCGTAGCGGATGGCCTTGAGCACCCAGATCGCCTGGTCTGTCTGCGGGAAGAGCCGCGACTCGTAGAAAAGCGTGGTGAGGGCGCCGTCCTCATCGATCACTGGCGGCGCAATGTCACCGATACGGTCCGGTATGCCCGGGGCCGGTTGCGCCGGGGCAAAGCCCAGCGACGGCGCCAGGAAGCGGCGTGTGAGGAGCAGCGACCGATCGGGGCGCGTAAGAGTGTACACGGCCTGAATCTGCTGACCGTCGCGGCTGGCGACGATGGCTCCGTTGCGGGCGGTCTCGCCGGGGGGCGAGATAAAGAAGGGCAAGCTCCAACGCCCAGTGTTCGCGTTGTACACGGCCCCCACGAATTCGAGCGAGGACAGGTTCTGGCTAAGGCCGGCGACCAGGTTGCCCTGCGCATCGGCGACCAACGTGACCGGGTCACCGAAGTTGATGGGGAAGTTCTCGAACACAGGCACCGGCTCTTGCCAACCCACGCCGGGGACGTAGTGCAACGCCAGGATGTCGTTGGAACCTCGGTCTTCGCCCACGAGCACCGTGATACGTGCCTGGTCGTCGATGACCATCGCCAAGGCGGAGAAGACCTCGGCGGTCGAGTCGTAGATCGTCTGCGCGCCGGTCCAGGCGCCCTCGCGGCCCAGGGAGCGTACTTCGTAAAGCGACGCCGTGCCCGGGAACTCGCGCCTACCTACAGCCACGACAATGGCCTCGCCCGTGCTGTCGAACACCGCCTGCGCCGCTTCTACTTCTACGACGTCGACATCATCGGCCGGCGGCTCGATGAAGAACGGCTCGCCCCACCCGTAGTCGGGGGCGGGCACGGGTTCGAAGCGGATGGCGTCGATGTCCTCGCTGCTCTCCTGGAATTCCACCGAGGAAACGGAAAACGAGGTGATCACCTGACCACCCATCGCCTCCGTCAGGTCGAGGCTGCCATCGAGTGCGTTCACCTCGACCACGCCGAGGAACGCGCCGTTGAGCTGCGCAGCAACCTCAAAGAAGTGACGGTTCGAACCGTTGAAGTCGATGATGACGCTCTGCGCGCCGCGAGGAAGCGCGAACTCGAAGAAGGCGCTCTCGTCGGCGTCGAAGCGCTTGTCGTTATCGCCGCCGACTACGCCCAGGCCGCCGCCGCTACCTTCTAGGATCCCTAGGCCTGGGTCCGCGCTCACGGTCAAGGCGCCTTCGGTGTACTCGGGGGCATCGAAGGTGCCGATGTTGCGAAAGTCCACTTCCTCTGCGTGCAGGGGAAGCTGTAGGGCCAGGAAGGCCAGGGCGGCGCTCGCCCGCATGGGGAACGCGGTATTGCGGCGCTGCGCAGGGAGCTGGTGGTCAGCGGCGTGCATGTTGGCGTACCTCATGGACAATTACCGAGGCGAATCAGCAGGGGCGCTTTCGAAGGCGCCGACATCGCAGTCAGCGCCCACAGGTCTCGAGCTGCGGCGCTGATCGACGCCAACGGCGTTGCCGTCGAGGCTTACGCAGGTGCCGGTATCGATCGCAGGGCTCGAGGGATCCAGGGCGAGAGTAGGCGTAAGACCACCGTTGTCCCCCAGGGGCAGCAGCAGCGGGTCGGTGGCTGGTTGATCGGTCTGCTGATCGAGGCGGCAGCTGCCGTCGCCATCGATGTTGTGGCCGAAGGAGTTTTGATTCGCCTCCAGCGCGTAGCGGCAGTCGCCGCCGGTGTTCTGCGCAATGATCGTATTGAGGATGCGCACGGGCGGGGTGTTGTCGCTAGCGAGTCCGCCACCGCTGGCGCCACTGTTGTTCGCGACCGTCAGGAAGGCGAGCTCGGCGGTGGCGCCCGACTCCACAGCGATGCCGCCGCCGTCACCGAGGGCGGCCTGGTTGTCCGCCAGGGTGGTGTTTAGCAGAAACGCGTCCGCGCCCGACTCCACCCACAGCCCGCCGCCGTCGCCGGCACCGTCGATCCGGTTGCCGACCACGGCACAGCGATCGAGGGCCACGAACCCATCCACCCACAGGCCTGCTCCCTCGCCGAGGTCACCGCGAGCAGTGTTGTTCTCGATTACAGAGTCGTCGATCCGACCGTCGGTGTTTTCCAGGTACAAGCCACCGCCGCGCGCTACAGCGCCCACGTTGACCGCACGATTGCCGACGACGCGCGACTCATCGAGCAGCAGCTCGCCACCCTCCATGGCGATAGCGCCGCCGCGCTCCGCCTCGTTATCGGTGATCGTCACGTCCGTCAGTATCAACACATCGCTGGCGTACACGCCGCCACCGACCTGCGCCGATCCGCCGCGCAGCGTGAGCCCGGAGAGGCTCAGCCTGTCGGTGGCACGAAAGACCCTGCTGCTGCCCCCAGCGTCGATGGTGAGTTGATCGGCGCCCAACCCGAAGATCGTTAGGGAGCGGTCGACGAGCAGTTCCCCGCTGCTCAGCGTGATCAATGCGGGGGTCGCCAGATCGAAGGTGATATCGCCGGGCGAACAGGCGATGCGCAGCGCACGGCGTAGGCTGCCCGGACCATCGTCCGCCGTACTCGTGACCGGCGGCGCAGTAACGCAGGTGGTGAAGGTGACGCTGTCCTCCCGCAGCTCCGCATCACCCGCACGTCGAACACCGGCGACGTTCGTGATCTGCACGTTGGTCGGCGTCTGCGGCAGGATCACTACCGGCACCGTCAGGCTAGCCGTGTCGTTAGCGCCAAGGCGGACATTGCTGGCGAGGGTCGGAAGGTCGGCGGCGGTCTGGGCCAACTCGGCGTCCGCTTGCGGTGGGGTCAGGGTCACGGGCCCCGCCAACACCACTTCCTCGGGTAGCACGTCGGTCACGATGATGCCCTCCGCGGTGCCGACGCCTCGGTTGGTGATGCCGATGCGATAGTCGATGCGCGCACCCGGCAGCGGAGTACCGAGTCCCAAGCCCTTGTCGATGACCAAGTCGGCCGCCCGCATCTCGCGCGCGCCGATGTCGCAACCGTCGACCGCATTCGGCACGCCGGTGGCGTCCACGGGGCGAGGTAGGCCCCGGGCATCCTCAGTGATAGGCGCGCCATCTAGCCCCACGCAAAGCCCACCGTCGATGGCTGGGCTACCCATCTCCAAGGGGAAGGTGGGGATGGGATCGGCGCCGTCGAGTTCCCCTAGCAGCGCGTCTGCCACCAGTTGATCACCAGGGCCGGCGAAGTTACAGCTGGAGTCGTCGGTGAGGTTGTAGCCGAGCGAGACGATCGTGCCCAGGCAGTCGTCGCCCGATTGTCCGTTGTTCGCCAGCAGCGTATTGCGCAGGCTGGTCACTCCCTGATCAGTGCGCAAAAGCACACTGTTCGATCCCCTGAAGTTGTCGCCAAGGGTGACATGGCTCAAGGTCACCAAGCCCGCAACGTTGTTGATGGCGGACGTCCGCTGGAACGCCGCAAAGTTGCCGGCGATGGTGGTGTTGATGATCTCCACGCTGCCTGAAAGCACGAGGATCGCGCCGGCGGCGATCCGCGAATTCGTACCCAAGGACTGGTTGTTGATGATGGCGCTGCGTTCGATGCGCACGTTGCCACGCTCGTTGTAGAGCATGCCGCCACCGCCCGCCCCCTGCACGAGGTTGTCGGCAAACAGGCTGTTTCGGATGATCAGCTCACCGCGATTGACAATGCCCGCACCGCTGCCCGCGTTGTCGTTCTCCAGCGGGCCGGACGTGTTGTCACGCACGATAGCGCGCTCTAGCAGCAGCACGCCGTCGTTGACGATGCCGCCGCCGGTGAGGAAGGCCCTGTTGTTGGCCACGGTGACGTCGACCAGGCGCAGCGATCCGCCGTTGATGATGCCACCGCCGTTAGTGTCCGTGTTGCCGCCGAAGATCGTGAGGCCAATGAGAGTAGCGCTGACGCCCCCAACTTGAAGCACGGACCCCGGCCCCTGGCCATCGATCGTGAGCAACTCCTGCCCGGGACCGAGCAGGACCAGTGATTGGCGGATACGCAACGGCCGGCGCAGACCGATGGTCGCTGGCGTGGGCAGATCGAAGTCGACGGTGCCCCCCGGACAGACGCGATCTACCGCTTGACGCAGAGAGCCCGGCCCTGCATCGGCCGTCGTGGTGACGGTGATACTATCCTCACACTCCTGGGCACGGGTCGGGTTGCCGGCGATAACGCTTGCCAGGGCGAGACTGCAGACGGCGAGCGCGAGCGAGCGCTGCGGACGTGGTTTCATGGAGCTTCCTTGCTACGACGGCTTCTGTTCCCGGCGCTGGTGTCGGCCCAGCGACGCACCACTGCTACTTGTTCTTGTCAGGTGGTGCCCAATCGGCTCGATCGAAATGCGAACGCATGTCCGCCAATCGTCACGCAAGTATGGGGGCTGGCCCAGCGCGAAAACAAGCCCCTCGCCGCCAGTCAATTGACAGCACTAGAGGTGGTACACAAGCCTCGCGAGGCTGATGACGAAGCGTTAGCATGCTAATGCCGGCACACAACCAACGGGGTGTCCGCTTTAATCGAAAATATCGAACTCGATATTCGAAGGAAGCGAATCCACTGCGGCGGCAGGCGAACCGCCAGGTGCTGCCGAGGCCCGACGTTCCGCGTCTTCAGTGCTCGCACAACCACCATTGCTTGCGCGGCCACCGCCAGGATCCAAAACGAATCTCTGTCACTTTCACGGGTCGCTCGAGAACGGCTCCTACTTTGCGGACCAGTAAGCTCTCGAACAAGTAAGCGACGCTTGCTACTCCTAGTGTGCTGTCCCAGAAGTTCGTTGAAAAATACGCGGGTACCTTTCGCCCCTGAATACGTTGCTCCTCCTCCCCTGGGGCCTGCCACGCTCGTCGTCGCGCCGCACCCAGGAACGAAAAGCCCCGTGCGTATTTTCAACGAACTTCTGGGACAGCACACTAGCTTTCATTGATGAAAGCGATAGCTAGCGCGCATCCACCATGCACCTTCACAGCAGATGGCCCGACAGACACCCAGGGAAGTGACTTGTCCGGGCCACACAGTAGTGACTAAGCTCGGTCGGCAGCAGCGATCTATTCGGTCATTGGTGCCCGCTTCTTCGGGTCGAGATGTCATCTCAAGCGTGCAACCACACAGAAGTAGAGCCCGTGCCACTAGGAGCGCCGCTGCCGTCACGGACCGACTCTCTAGCGCGGAGTGCAAACCCTCGGGCGCCACCGGAAGCCCGATAGCGCCCGCTTGTAGGTAACGCGGTTCGCCTAGGTCAGATCGTAGCGATCCGCGTTCATCACCTTGGTCCATGCGCGCACGAAGTCGTGCACGAACTTCTCCTTCGCATCGTCCTGCGCGTACACTTCCGCGTAGGAACGCAGCACAGAGTTCGACCCGAACACCAGGTCCACCCGCGTGGCCGTCCACGCGACCTTGCGAAACTGGCGATGCAGTAGCTCGAACGTACCATCAGCCAACGGCTTCCACTCGTAGGCCATGTCCGTCAGGTTTACGAAGAAGTCGGTACTCAGGGTGCCGACGCGATCGGTCAACACGCCATGGGATGTGCCGCCGTAGTTCGTGCCGAGCACCCGTAGACCCCCTAGAAGCACGGTCATCTCCGGCGCCGTCAGGCCGAGCAGCTGGGCGCGATCGAGCAGGTGCTCTTCCAACGCGTGCTGGCTGCCGCCCTGGGCGTAGTTACGGAATCCATCGACCTTCGGCTCCAAGGGGGCGAAGGACTCAGCGTCGGTCATCGCATCTGTGGCATCGCCACGGCCAGGGGCGAAGGGCACGCTCACCGCAACACCCGCCGCCTTGGCAGCTTGCTCGACGGCCAGGTTGCCGGCCAACACGATCACGTCAGCCACGCTCGCACCGGTGGCTTCAGCGATCGGCTCCAGCACACCCAACACGCGGCCTAGGCGCTGAGGCTCGTTGCCTTCCCAGGTGCGCTGGGGATGCAGGCGAATGCGCGCTCCATTGGCGCCGCCACGCTTGTCCGAGTGACGGTAAGTACGCGCGCTATCCCAGGCGGTGGCGATCAGGTCAGCGACCGGCACGCCCGCGGCGGCGACCCTCGCCTTCACATCCTCCATGTCGTAGGCCGCGTTGCCGGCGGGAATTGGGTCCTGCCAGAGCAGATCCTCCGCCGGTACTTCCGGGCCGATGTAGCGCGCCTTCGGGCCCATGTCGCGGTGGGTCAGCTTAAACCAGGCGCGGGCAAAGGTCGCCGAGAAGTACTCGGGGTCTTCGTAGAAGCGCTGGGAGATCTTGCGGTAAGCCGGGTCCTTGGCCATCGCCATGTCCGCGTCGGTCATGATCGGCATGCGGCGCACGCTGGGGTCATCCGGGTCCACCGGCATGTCCTCCTCGGCGATGTCGACGGGCTGCCACTGCCAGGCGCCGGCCGGGCTCTTTTGCAGCGCCCACTCGTGTTCGAGGAGCATCTTGAAGTAGCCGTTGTCCCAGCGCGTGGGGTGGGTGGTCCACGCCCCTTCGATGCCGCTGGTCACCGCCTCGCTGGCCTTAGCCGTGCCGGAGGGGTTCATCCACCCAAAGCCCTGCGCCTCTACGGGCGCGCCTTCCGGTTCGGGGCCGAGCGTGCTGGCGTCGCCGTTGCCGTGGCCCTTACCCACCGTGTGACCGCCAGCGGTGAGGGCCACCGTCTCCTCATCGTTCATGGCCATGCGGGCGAAGGTCACGCGCACGTCGTGGGCCGTCTTCAGGGGGTCCGGATTGCCGTCGCGTCCCTCCGGATTGACGTAGATCAAGCCCATGTGAACGGCGGCGAGGGAGCTGTCCAGGGACTCAGCGTTTTCATTAGCAAAGCGCTGCTCGCTGGGCGCGAGCCACTCGCCCTCGGGCCCCCCAGTAGATGTCCTGCTCGGGGTGCCAGATGTCTTCGCGGCCGAAGGCAAAGCCGTAGGTCTTCAATCCCATGGACTCGTAGGCGACATTGCCTGCCAGGATCAGCAGGTCAGCCCAGCTCACTTGGCTGCCGTACTTTTTCTTGATCGGCCACAGGAGGCGACGCGCCTTGTCCAGGTTGCCGTTGTCGGGCCAGGAATTCAGGGGCGCGAAGCGCTGGCTGCCGGTGCCGGCGCCGCCTCGGCCATCGCTCGTACGGTAGGTGCCCCCCGCATGCCAAGCCATGCGGATCATAAGGCCCCCGTAGTGCCCCCAGTCGGCCGGCCACCAGGGCTGGCTATCGCTCATCAGGGCTTCGAGGTCGCCCTTCAGGGCGTCGACGTCGAGGGACTTCAGGGCCTCTCGGTAGCTGAAGCCAGCGTCGTGGGGATCGGTCTTGCGATCGTGCTGATGCAGGATGTCGAGCTTTAGCGAATTCGGCCACCACTTGTCGTTGGACTGCTCGACCTGGGTGTGGGCTCCGTGCATCACTGGGCACTTGGCTGGACTGCTCATCATCTAGGACTCCTTATGATAGAACGGCGTGATTCCAGTAGGCCCAGGATCGCAAGAACACTAGGTTAGTTGAAATCGATTATTTGGTACTAATTGATCGCCCTTCGCTATCAAAAGACTCTCCACAGATCGCAGGCACAGCAAGCGCCACCCCAAGCAACACGCTTGCTGGCCAGAAGAGATAGACCAGCATCTCTAGGTTCTCGCCGAAGCTGTAGAGCAGCATCATCAGGATCACCGCGAACCCAACCCGGCCGCTCGTACTCACCTGCGCTCGCAGCAGGCATTCGAGCAGGCTGACCAATATCGGTATCGCTAGGGCTAGGGCCCCGATGGCCCCCTTTACGAAAAGCAGGCCGTACCAGCTGTGGTGACTGCCGATCGGCATGTACTCCACCAGGTGGGGGCCGCGCTCCACGACGCCGTGACCGAACCACGGCGCCTCATGCCACCACCGATCCACGGCGATACGCCCGAGCGTCTCACGCACCCGCGTGCTGTCGGCACGCGCAGCCTTGAAAGCCGCCACTGCGTCGCCTGCCGCCATGAATATGGGATTTGCTATCACTCCCATTAGGTAAGCGGCCACTGCGCCAATACCCCAGACCGCCGGCGATCTGGCCCGCGACACCAAGTGCGCAGCGGGCCAGACCAAGGCGAAGGCGACCAACGCCATGCGTGACTTGGAGAGGAAGATCATGGCGAGCGCACCCACCACACCAATGGACAACCATCGTCGGTCGCGTTCTTCCAAGGCACAGATCAACATCACGACGCCCATCATCCCAGCCGCCGGGGCCCAGGGGGTGAAGAACTGCCAGCGTGGTTCACCACTGGCCGGATCTGTGATGTACAGCTGAAGGGTAAAGAACTCCGGCCCAGGACCGCCGAGGATCCTAAGCGGCGAGGTGTAGATCGCTTCGGGGAGACTGAGCTTGGGCGCAATAAGCAACACCGGTAGGAGGCATAGGGTTTGCAAAGCGAGGTGGCAGCAAGCCCGGTAAATCACCGCGGGACGTATGAACAAACAGGCGCCGGCCAAAGGAAACAAGGCCAGCAACGCCCAGCCCTTGGCCCAGCCCACGGTCGACTTGACGGTCTTGGCGAAGCCAAGATCGAACTGCGTGTGACCGATGAGCAGGGCCACCCACATCGCGCCCATCCCACCGAGCCAAAGCCACACGGTGAAGGGCACGGGGCGCGCTCGCCAGCGTTCAGGCAGGGCATCTCGCAGGTAGCGCCCAATGAAGACCATACCGGCGAGCGTCCAACCGAGCACGGGACCGACCATGTACAGGGCTCCAGCGGCGTAGAACACCCACGTCAGTCGAATCGTCCAGCTCACCAGCCACTCAGCTGGCGTAAGCGCTTCAGTCGGTGGCGCGGCCATGAACGCGATCGATCAGTAGGGTCAGAATCGGCTGCCTCAACCAGGCCAACGCCATCGAGGCCATCAACATGAGACTCGCCACCACACCGCCGGCCACCGCCAGCTTGCGTTTAGGTCCTGACGGCTTTCGCGGCAAAGTAGGCGCCTCGAGCAGCTGCACCATGGGATAGGAAGCAAAGTAGTCCGACTTGTTCACGTCCTGGCGCGCCAGGGCGGAGGCGAACACAGCCTCGGCCACTTGAAGCTCGCGCGCGCGACGGGCTAGCTCGCCGGCATCTTCAGCAAGCTGGGTCACGCGACGGTGCTGACGCTCGATCTGTCTGACCAATGCCGCCTCCTGCGCCGCAAAGCCCGCGCGTTGCGCTTCATCGGCAAGCAGCTGCTCGAACAGGCGCGCTCGCTGCTGGCTCACCGATAGGTCTACCAGGCGCAGTATGACTGCACCGGCGAGCCCGGTTAGGGTGGCGCCGCGGGCACTCAGCGAGTCCACTAGGGCGGTGTAGTCCGCCATCAACGCCATGCGACGCGGATGCCGCTCGCCCAGGCGCCCACTCAACTCATTCAACTCACCCGACACGCGGGTGAAGCGCTCTAGCAAATCTTGAAACTGCGTGTCGGCTTGCAGCACGAAGGCACGCGATGCGGCGCGGACATCGATTCCCAGCGACTCGCTCAGCCGAGTCACGGTCGCCTGCGCCTTCGCCAACGCGGCGCGTACTTCCATCGCCCGCGCACGAAGCTGCTCCAGGGTAGCCACCGTGGCGTCGTACTGCTCGACCGACGCCACCTCGCCCGACACCTGCAGCTCGATCACAGCGCGTCGTGCCCGATCCACCTTTTCCTCGAACTCGCCGATCAGCGAGCGCATCATTCGCTCGCGGATCTTCGCCTCTCCCGCACGTAGGCGCTCGAGCTCCGCCGAGAAGGCGCGCTCCACCGTAAGCGCGAAGTCACGCGCCTGCGCGGCCGTGGCACCGGTGAGTTCCACATGAATGAGCTCAGTTTGATCGACCAGCTCTACGCGCGGCCTGGGAAAGCGCTCCAGGCTGATGCCTTGCTCGCTTGCGGCGATCGACAGGGTCTGATCGGCAACGATAAGTCGCTTGTACTTCTCCGTTGGCGACAGGCTAGAGGAGGCGTAAGGAGAGGCTGTCGAGGAGACAGCCTGCCCAAGACTCTCGAGCTGCAATGTCGTGCTCACGCCCGCCGCGGGGAGCAGCAGGGAGAACCGACTGGTGTACGTGGCGCGAGCCAGCGTGCAGTAGGCAATCACGCTTGCCCACACGAGGCTCAAGGCAAGGGCGGTGATGCCCCCGTAGCGCCGACCCCGTCCGGTGGGATCGAACCCGTAGCGCAGCCGGTGCCACGCCTTGATGGCGAAGGCCTTCATCCACCGGTACCTGGAAGGCCGAGGGCACGCGATGCGCCCCACGCGCCAGCCAGTACATCGCCCAGGTTGATCACCGCGCTGTCGTAGCAAGCAATCGCATCGCCAGGCAACAGGTAGGGGTCAAAGCCATCGCGATCCGCTCGCCTGACCAGCGCCTCTACGGGGCGACTGATCACCTCGCTGCGTCCCGTCAGTGGATTTCGACTGATTAGCACCGCGTGACGATTTGCGTTGGTCGCTTGCGTGCCGCCGACGCAATTGGCCGACACCAACGCCTGGAGCAAGCGCGTACCGTAAGGGAGCGACCAGGCATCGCGCCCAATCGCGGCCAGCGCGTTGCCTGGCGCCGGTCGGGTCAGGTTAGACATGAACACGCGTATGCCCGGCGGCGTCACCGCGCTCGCTCGCGCAAGCTCTGGCTGGAAACACTCGCGGCTCATCACGTGCACCTGATCCCCAGCGATCAGCGGCAGGTCGTCGAAGGGCGCTCCATCCATTGCGCCGCGCAGGTCGATGATCCGCCTGCGTCCGGCGCGCGTCAGCACCACGTTAGTCAGATCAGCGTCCGGGCGCACGCCCCCTGCCGCCTGCAGGGCCACGCTCAGGCGACGACCGCCCGGCGCATCACCTGGCGACTCCAGGCGGACGGTGGGCTGGTCTTCGGCCCGCCGAACGTTGATCTCGCGCATACCAGGAGCGAACACGGCACCGGACACGAACACTTGGACAGGACCGTAGTCCACCACCTGCAGACTCAGACGTAGTGCGCCCTGGCGGTAGAAGCGCTCGGCCACTAGCATCGCCGCCAACATGGACTCGACGTCCGAGGGGCGAAAACCTGCAGCGATCAACGGCGCTAGGTGAGGAAGCTGAAGGCGACCGTCCGGGCTCAGCACGTAGGTACCGGAGAGCAGCTCATCATCCTCGATAATCACTCGCACCATGTCCCCCGGGGACAAGGGGAGGTCCACCCGCGTGGCTACTTGCGCAGGCGTGTAGGCAGTGTCCGCGTAGGACGAGGGCTGCGCGGCGGCGCGACAGGCGTCGCGGTTGAGGGCGTCTAGTTCCTCGAGCGCAAGCGTCCCACCGGAGCGAAACGAGACGCGCTCGTCCATGTACGGGGCATCCCCTTGAGACGCCTGGTACAGGTTGCTCGGCGCCTGCACGGCGGATACACATCCGGTCAAGCACAGGCAAGTTACCAGCGGTGTCAGCAGACGGATCATCGGGGAATTCATGGCAGCGCTCCTGCAGGACTACAGGGCCAGGGGCAAGGGCTGTGCCAGCCCGAGCGCCCTATATCGATCAGGGAGTTAGCGCAGACCTTTGCATTTCGCGAGGCGAGTGATTCGCCGTTCGCAACGCCCAGATGCGCAGCGCGCAGGCGTGTGTGCTGCGGCTAGCCGGCGTGGCGATTCCACCCCTCGAGCTTGCGGTACAGGGTAGAGGGCGACACGCCGAGGATCTTGGCCGCTTGAGGCACAGAGCCATCCACCATATCCAAGGTGCCCTCGATCACCTGACGCTCGATATCACGCAGCTTGCCCCCCAGGGGCACATAGCCCGTGCGACCGGAAACGGACGCGCGGGCTTGCACCGAATGACTGCTCAACGGCGGCGCCGACACTGCCTCGCCGGGCGCCGCGGCGAGGGCCGTCACCTGACCGTGGAGGTCTTCACCGAATCCGGGCACCGCTTGCACCATCTGCCCGCTCACATGCGTGCCTTCGTTCAACACCACGATGTTGCGCACCGCATTTTGCAGCTCGCGTACGTTTCCGGGCCAGCGGTGAGCGCAGAGCATAGCGGCAGCTTCCTGATCGAAGTCCTCGAACTCCCGATGCTCCTCCGCCGCGAAAGCGCGCAGAAAGCTGAGGGCCAACAGCAAGATGTCATCGCCGCGATCGCGCAGCGGCGGCAAGGCAATCGGCAGCACGTTCAAACGGTAGTAGAGATCTTCGCGAAAACGACCGGCGCGCACTTCCGCCACCGGATCTCGGTTCGTGGCGCAGATCACCCGCACATCCACCTCGCGCAGCTCATTGCCTCCGATCGGTTGAATCAGCGAGGTCTGCAAAAAGCGCAGCAGCTTGGTCTGCAGCTGTACGTCCATCTCGCAGATCTCATCCAGGAACAAGGTGCCCCCATGGGCAGAGAGCGCAGCACCGGGACGATCGGCGATCGCGCCCGTAAACGCTCCCTTTAGGTGGCCAAACAGCTCACTCTCGATCAGGTCTTTCGGTATTGCGCCGCAGTTTAGAGGCACGAAGGGGCCTGACGCTCGAGGGCCGGCTCGGTGGATCGCGTTCGCGGCCACTTCCTTACCCGTGCCGCTCTCGCCCGAGATGAACACCGTCGCCTTCGACTGTGCGACGTTCTCGATCGCTCGGTAAACCGACTGCATTACCAAGGACCCACCGACGAATCCGTGGTACTCGCCGACAGCGCTCTCGCGCCGATAGGCCGTAACCTCGCGGCGCAGGGACTGCAGCTGCAACGCGTTCTCAACGGTGGTGAGCAGACGGTTCTTGGAAACGGGCTTGACCAGAAAGTCGTGCGCCCCCCGGCGCATCGCTTCCACCGCACGCGAGATCGACCCGTCCGCGGTGATCACGACCACTGCCGCGGGATACTGGTCGCGGCGCAGGGTCTCAGCGAGCTCGAGCCCATCGCCATCGGGCAGCTGCAAATCGAGCAGCAGCAGGTCATAGGCGTACTCCGCGATGGCCCTACGCGCATCGCTCAAGGACCCTACTAGCGTGCAGTGATAGGCACCTCCTTCCAAATGGGCGGCGAGCAGCGCGGCCAGAGAAGGGGTGTCCTCTACGATCAGGACACGGCGACTGATGATCGTTCCTCCCGGTAGCGTTCAAGGGCACTGAGCGCGCGACGCCCCTCGTGCAATAGCGCGCCTCGCATCGCGTCCACCGCGGCCGGATCGGCGTCGCCGCGGCGACATGCCCGATCCAGGCGCCGCGCAAGCTCTCCCACCTGTACCGCACCGAAGCTACGCCCTAGGCTCTTGAGCTTGTGTGCCACGTGCGCGAGTTGTTCGTCTTCCGTGGCGACCTCGATCGTATCGAGCATCTCGCCAAGATCGTGAGACGCCATCCGCATGAGGCCGGCGGCGGGCTCGCCTTCGAGGCCTTCCAGCATTTCGTCTAAGATCGCGCGGTCTATCCCATCGCCATCGCTCGCCTCCTGATGCTCGTCGGGCCTGTCGAGGTCGAGAGTTGGTACTAGCGCGCACTGCACGACCTGCCACAGCAGATGAGGCTGTATCGGTTTCTCGACAAACCCCTGAACATCCATAAAGCTGCACCGCAGGCGCGTGTCCGCATCCGCGAAAGCCGTCGCCATGATGATAGGCAGCTCTGCGTGAGGCCCCTTCATGGAACGTATTGTCCGGATGGCTTCGAATCCCCCCACGATGGGCATGTCCACGTCCATCAGCACGACGTCGTAGGACTCCGCCTCGACCGCGTCGATCGCCTCCTGCCCGTTGTCGGCCAGTTCAACCGCCGCGCCCATGCGCTCGAGGTAGGCCTTCGCGATCAGTTGATTGGTCGCGAGATCCTCTGCCACCAGCACACGCGGTGGTGCCCCGGCCTCCGTGCGCAGCCTGCGCTCACTCCAACGCACGGGCTCTGCCTCCTCACGCTCGGGCAACACTTCGGGCAGAGGAATCTGCACGCTGAAGCAGCTGCCGACACCGAGCTCGCTCTCGAGGGTGATCCCCCCTTGCATGAGTTCCACCAGATGCCGTGTGATCGCAAGTCCAAGGCCAAAGCCACGAATGCCACGCGCCGACTGACCAACCCGCGTGAAATGATCGAACAGGCGGCGCTGATCTTCCTCTGCGATGCCGTACCCCGTGTCCTCGACGCGAAAGCTAACGCTCCCTCCGATTCGTTCTACGCAAAGGCGAATCCCGCCATCGATGGAGTACTTGACGGCGTTGGAGAGCAGGTTCTCCAGAATCTGGCGCAAGCGCCCAGCATCGCCTACCACCACGTGGGGCAATTGGCCGCAAATCGTGGTGTCGAAGGTGAGCCCCTTCTTGACCGCGGCAGCCCGCCAGGTCGCGGCCACCTTATCGACGAACTTCGGCAGGTCGAAGCGTGCGCTCTCCAAGCGAATGGCGCCGGCATCCGCCTGGCTGAGCTCGATCAGGTCGGCGAGCAACCCTCGCAGCTGCTCGCCGGAGGCGAGCGACAGGGAAATCAACTCATGCTGCTCATCGTCGAGATCGGTCTGTTCGAGCAGGGTCAGGGTGCCGAGCAGGCCGTTTACGGGCGTGCGGATGTCGTGGCTGATCATCGCTACGAAGCGCGACTTCGCGCGATTCGCAGACTGCGCCATGTCGTGCGCCTCCTCGAGCGAGCGGCCGAGGGTCTGCAGCTGCGCCACCTGCTCGCCGAGGGCTCGCTTCTGTGCCACCAGCGTGTGTTCGGTGTGCTTTTGATCGGTAATGTCTGAGTAGGTGGTCACGATGCCGCCGTTGCGCAGCACTCGACTGCTGATGGCAATGTGCTTGCCGTTGGCGCGTTGACTGACCTCTTGGAACTGACCGCGCTCGCGACGGCGCTTGAGCATCGCCAGGCGCTCCTGCATCAGCACCCGGGGGTCGCCCTCTCCGTAGTCCCTACGCTCCGCGCAGTACAGCAATAGCTCCTGCAGGGATTGACCTTCGCGCAGATAGTCCGCGGGCAAACTCAGAATTACCGCTAAATTTTTGTTCCAATTGCGCAGGCGCAGCTGCGAGTCGAAGACACTTACCCCCTGGCTGATCGCATCCAGGGTGGTGGTCAGGAATTCCGCCTCGTCCTGCGCCCGCTTACGCTCCGCCTCCAAGGCCAGCGTTCGCTGCAGCACCTTCTTGTTCAGGCGGACGCTCGCCTGCTCCAGACTCTGATTGCTCTCGAATAGCTCGCGGCTCTTGAGCTCGAGCAGCTGTTCGGCGCGCTTGCGCGCGCGACGCTCACGCAGTAAGCGCCGTTCGAGCAACTCGATCTCGGTAAGCTCAGGCATGCGCACTCAGATCCAACAGGCGAAACACAGCCTGCAAGTCTTGAGCACCGTCTGCGACTTCGCGCACGATGCGCAGGCGCTCGCCAAAGTGTACAGCTGAGGCTTCCATTAGGCCGTGCGCAAGAGCGTGGAGCGGGCGATGGGAGTAATAGCGTACTGTCCATTCGCCATTCCCGCCCTGCGTTCTAAAGCGAGGCGGTTTGGCATCCGGATGCAGTTTCTTCACTTCGATGTGAATGTGATCCTCGACGCGTTCCATCAACGCTGCCGTGCTTTGCAACGCGCCGAAGTACTCGGGGTGTCCGGTCAGGAATACCCCGAAGAGGTGGCGACCGTAATCGACCAATAGCGCCTCGGCATCCTCGTGCTCTTGGCGAGCGACGGCCGCCAGCATGGCGTACAGCTCCTGCGCCGGATAGTTGTCGACCGCGGTGTAGGCACCGCCATCGCTGGCCGCTATGGCATCGAGCACGGCCTCCACCCGCCCCAAACCAAAGCGTGCCTCGACGTAGTCCATAAACTCCGTAAATATCAGCCCGCGCATTAGCTTCCTATCCCAGGGGTTGCGGCCCAGCTCACACTTTCGACACGGTATAGAACTATCGAATCGGAAGATGTGACAGGCCCGGTGTTTTTGCGAAATCTCACAGATTAGGAGGCACTTTCAACACCTTACATCGCGCCGCGCCCGGAGATTACGGCTGGTACGGTGCGCAGCAAGATGGATATGTCTAAGCGCAAGGAGCGGCGGCGTAGGTAGTCAAGATCCATCTCCACCTGCTGCTCAAAGCCGATCAGTGCGCGACCGGACACCTGCCAGGTACAGGTCAGGCCAGGCTTGCCAGTGAGCCTTCCAAGGGCGCGTCGGTCGTAGTACGAGACCTCCCTAGGGATCGCCGGACGCGGCCCCACGACGGCCATGTCTCCAGCCAGGATGTTGAATAGCTGAGGGAGCTCATCGAGGGAGGTTCTGCGCAGCATGTGGCCAACCGCCGTTACCCGTGGATCATCACTCATCTTGAAGCTGCGCAAATCGCCACGTTCGTTCCGCGCCAGGAGCGCGGCGTGGCGCGCCTCGGCGTCCACGTACATTGATCGGAACTTCAGCATCTGAAACGGCTCACCGTGCGCGCCCATACGGGTCTGGCGAAACAGCACCGGCCCCTTGCTGCCCGCGCGAATCGCGAGTGCGATGATCGCGAGCAGGGGGCTGAGCACAAGCAGCGCACCTGCGCTTAGAGCAACGTCGAGCGCACGTTTCGTCCCATCGGAGTCGATGGCTCGCCTGCTGTGATGGCTCAGCGCCAGCAGCAATGCGGTGGCCAAAAACGCGGGGTTGCCCAGAACGTAGCGTCTGAACAAACGTATCGGCTCCTGATAGAGGCGGAACACCCACTCGCCGCCGAGTTGCCGCAGCCACTTGGGCGCGCGAGGGATGCGTCCGGAGTAGAAATCGAATAAGCCACCCACACCAAGGCTGGCACGTACGTTCAGGGAGTCGTGGTGGCGTGCCAGCCACCGATCCTGGCGAGGCACGCCCATCGCGACCAGCAAAATGTCAGCGCCCGACGCGTTCACTCTTTCGATGGCCGCCGTTTCCTCGACACTGCCAGCATCGAAGTAGCCGTGGTGCGTGCCGGCGATTCGAATGCCTGGCGCCAGACGCTCGGCGGTATGTGCGACTCGCTCGGCGACGCCGGGCTGAGCTCCCAACAGGAAGATGGAAAGACCGGCATCGCGTGCGGCACGGCAGAGCAGGGGAAACATGTCAGTGCCGTTCAGGTTGTCCGCACGCTCACCGACCAGGCGCGCCGCCCACCGCACACCGGTACCATCCGGGAACAAGCTATCGGCGCTGTTCAGCGCCTCTCGGTAAGACGTCGATCGCCACATGACGTTGTAGCAATGGGCGTTCACGAAAGCGTAGCGGCGCTTGGCACCCTCGAGGGCGCTGGCGACGATTCGCTCGACGGCCTGCTCCAACGTGCCGCGCGCCAGTGCTAGCCCCAGCACCTTCGCCGTGCTGGTCGCATCGAGTGGGGAGTGTCGATCGGGGTAGCTCATCACGAACCTCTTCTGCATACGGTGCTCGCCGTCCTGGAGCAGAGTTCGTGCCAAATGCGTAAGTCATTGAACCAGATGGACTCTTCTACGGCTGCGATGGATGCAAGACCGGACGAGCTTCGCGAAACGCAAAGGTCCGAGCGCAGAAGGCGACGAGCCTCGCAAACTCAGCACCCCCAGCAACGCCAGAAGGGTCGCCGAGCGCCTCAGTTTAGGTTGGCTCGTCAGTGAGTTACTGCCCCGCAAGGCGAATTGGCCCGTTTCGTGGACAGCTACCCCGTCTCACCCATGAGCCAACCCATGACGGATCACCGCCACATACTCCTCGCCCAATTCGGCGCCTTCTGTGCTAGCGAAGGTGCGACGCGCCTAACCCATGTCTTCGCTGCTGTGGTTGCGGCGAGGTACCTAAGCCCCAGTGAGCTTGGTCTCGCGGCACTGGCTATCGCCGTCAGTGAGATGGTGAAGGCCATGGCCAACGGGGGCCTGGGTCCGCAGCTGATCGCCGTGGACGGCAAGGAGCTGGCCGCGCACGCACGCACCTGTCAGCGGCTTGCCTACTGGACCTGCTTTGGCGCCGCGGGCATCCAGTGTGTGTTGGGCCTACTGCTCGCGCACTGGATGGACGCACCCATCTTGGCCCCGCTCCTCGCCAGCCTCGCGCTGGTGTATCCGATCATGGCCCCAGGCCTGGTCTCTTGCTTCCTCATCATGCGCGAGGGTCGCCTCGCGAAGACAGCCGAGATCAGCGCCACACAGATGGTGACGGACAACTTACTTACGATTGTGCTGCTGCTGCTGTGGCCGAGCGTGTGGGCGCTGGTGATACCCAAGCTGTTGGTGGCTCCCGTCTGGCTGGCACGCACGCGCAGCGCCCGCCCCTGGCGTGCAGACCAGACCGTCCCCCCGGCACCCTCCTGGCCTCTGCTGCGCTTTGGCGCCCACGTCGCGATGGCCGAGCTGGCGGCGACGGCCCGGCTGCAGGGTGACAAGCTACTGCTAGGCCTCATCCTAGGCGCAGATGCGCTCGGCGTTTACGTGTTCGCCTTCAACGCTGGGCTCGGCATCAGCTTGGCCCTGTGCGGCGCGTTCTCCTTGATCGCTTACCCGAAGCTCTGTCGCAGCGAGGTACCAGCGCGCGAACTGCCGGCCCTCATCGGCCTCGGGCTGGTGGTGATCGCGCCCCTGACGCTCCTGCAATCGCTCGGCGCACCACTCTACGTTCCCCTGCTCTTCGGCGAGCACTGGCGCGAGGCAGCTCCCCTGATCGGCGTGCTTTGCCTGGCCGCCCCAGCGCGATTGATGGGTGGAATCTCGCAGCAGTTCCTGCGCGCCACGCACCGCACCGACAGCGACGCGGCTTGGGCCTGGGGCAGCACCATCCTCACGCTTGGCACCGTGGTGGCCGCCGCCATGGCGGGCAGCGTCGGCGGCGCCATCCACGTCTACACCTTTATCACCTGGGTCTGCGACGGACTGCTGTGCGCGTTCGTCTTAGGCTCTCTCTCCCAAACCACCAGGCCTAGTGCCAGGAGTACCCCATGCAAACCGTAAGCATCATCATGCCGGTGCACAACGCACAGGCCACCCTCACGGACACGATTCAAAGCGTGCTCGAACAAGACTACCGCGAGTGGGAGCTGCTCATCGTGGATGACGGCTCCACCGACGACAGCGTGGCCCTCGCCCTGGCCGCGGCGGAGCACGACGAGCGCATCCGTGTCCTGTCGCAGGAGAACCGTGGTCCCTCGGCAGCCCGCAATCTTGGTCTGCAACACGCTTCCGGGCGAATCATCGCGTTCATCGACGCGGACGATCTCTGGCAGTACGACAAGTTGGCCACGCACGTCTCACTGTTCAGCTTCAGGCCGGAGGTCGACATGAGTTTCGCACGCGTCCAGCCCATCGACGGCACCGGTAAGCGGTGCGCACGGCGCAGCCGCATTTCAAAGACCACCTTAAAGCTAACGAATCTATTGGCAAAAAACCCTGCCTGCACCTCCTCGAATCTCGTTGTGCGCAAGGACCTCCTAGATCGTATCGGTGCGTTCGATGAACGTCTGCGTCATGCGGAGGACCAGGAGCTGATGATCCGCGCACTCAGGCAGGGCGCCCAAATCGAAGCGATCCAGTGCACTCTCGTGCGCTATCGGGTCAGCGGCACGAGCGCCTCGGCAGACCTCGAGGCCATGCTTCGCGGGTGGCGCTCGATGATCGATGCGATCCCAGGGCTCGCCAGCGCGACGATCGAGCATGCCCAAGCCAAGTACCATTGCTACCTCGCGCGCCAAGCGCTGCGCACCGGTCGCCCCTTGGGAGAAGCCATCGGCTATCTGCGCCTAGCATTCCTCAGACGCCGCGACTGCGCCACCGGACCTTCAACCCGGGACAGCATCGCCACCGCCCTGCGCCTGCCCTTCGCCCACGGCCGAAGCTAGGAGGGATCGCCATGCCAACCGTCTCAGTCATCATGCCAGCCTTTAGGGCGTCGAAGACGATTCGCGAAGCGGTCGACTCGGTTCTGTCCCAGCGCTACAAGGACTTTGAGCTTCTGGTGGTGGACGACGGATGCCCTGAGCGAAGCGGCAACATCGCCCTGCGTGCGAGAGATAGCCGCGTGCGATTGATCCGCCAGTCGAACCGTGGACTGGCCGGCGCGCGAAACACGGGAATCGCTGCGGCAGATGGGCGCTACATCGCCCTGCTCGATAGCGACGATCGCTGGATGCAGGGAAAGCTTGAGCAACACGTAGCTCTGCTCGAGCGAGCGCCCAAGGTGGGCGTCAGCTACAGCGCCTCCTCGCTGATCGGCAGCGACGGGCGTGCACTCGCCCTTACCCAGCGCCCGCGCCTTAGGCAGATCTCGCCGGCCCACGTATTCTGTCGGAATCCAATCGGTAATGGCTCCGCGGCTGTGCTTCGGAGAGAGGTCTTCGATCAGATCGCCTTCCATCGGCCGGGTGAGAATCGTCCTGAGTTCTTCGACGAGCACTTCCGCCAAAGCGAAGACATCGAGTGTTGGACACGGATCGCCCTGACCACGGATTGGGAGTTTCGCGGCATCGCCGAGCGACTAACCGAGTACCGCGTGGCTGAGGGGGGGCTATCCGCAGACGTCATCAAGCAGTTCGATAGCTGGGAGCAGATGGTGGAGCGCGTGCGCGGCATCGACTCCGCGTTCGCAGCGCGTTACGAGCGCATCGCCCGGGCCTATCAACTTCGATACCTCGCCCGCCGGCTGGTGGCGCAGCGCGATGGCGGCTTCGCCTCACAGCTCATGGCGCAGGCCCTGCGCTGTCACCCGGCCATGGTCGTGGCCGAACCGAGCAAGACTTTCACCACGCTCGGTGCCTGCCTGGCCCTCAAGGTGCTGCGCGACTCCTGGTACTCGGCGCTGGAGCGCTCCATCACAGGACTGAAGGGGGTAACCTCATGACACCTCACAGGGTCGTGCACCTCCTCGGTGACACGAGACTCGGCGGCGTCGTGCGCATGATTCACACGCTGGTCGAAGGCGGCGCCCTGGCGGATATCGACCAGGCACTGCGAGCCGCCGATCGGCCGCAGCAGTGGGGTGCGGCCTGCCGCGACGCAGATATCATCGTGCTCCACGACTCCCTTAGTTGGCGCCTGCTACCTTGGCTGATGCTCCTTCGCGCGGGGCGGCCCCGCGCTAAGATCATCCTCGTCGAGCACACCTACTGCGCAGGCTTCGAACGCCATCGTGTCCCCGCGCGAGGTCGCTTCCGCCTGATGCTGGCGCTGTCCTACGCCCTGTTCGACAAGGTGGTCGCCGTGAGTGCGGCGCAGCGGCGCTGGATGCTCGACGCCCGCTTGCTGGCCCCGGCGAAGATCCAGGTGATCTACCCCCATCTCGACTACTCTAGGCTGCTTCGGCTACAGACCCCTGCAGCCACACGGCGGCTGCGAATCGGCGCCATCGGTCGGCTCCACAAGCAGAAAGGGTTTGACCGACTGATCCGAGCGGTGCGCGCCCTTGGGCGCCGGGACATCGAGGTGCTCATCGCAGGCGAGGGACCGCAAAACGATGTTCTCAAGACCCTCGCCCACGACTTGTCACAGGTGCACTTCTACGGGCGTGCCGACGATGTCGCACAGTTCATGCGCCAGGTGGATATCGTCGTGGTGCCATCGCGCTACGAGCCCTTCGGAATCGTCGCCGCCGAAGCGCGCGCTGCCGGTCGACCCATTCTGGTCACCGCCAGCGATGGCCTCGCCGAGCAAGTGGTGCCCGGGGCGGGCTGGGTGATAGAGAACGACACCCAGCAGGCGCTGATCGAGGCCTTAAACGCGCTGCCTACCCGACGAGAGCTGCGTGCTGCCGGCGCCCTGGCGCGGGAGAGCCTGACGGGGGAGTACGAGGTGTCGATGCACCGATGGCGCATGCTTCTCACCTCGCCCTGAATTGCTCTTTGAATGATCGCTCGGTGCCTGCGCTCCCTGGCTTGCGGTGTACCCCTCGATGGGCTTGACCGCTTCGGCTCTTCTCTACACCTCACGGCCCCTCCCGAGAACCGCACCGCGACGCCCTGGCGACTGCCCGCCTCTCGCGGGCAGTGCAGTTCACTAGCCCCCCCCGTCTGTGCAACACTTGCGGCGCTTTTTTCACCGTCGAGCTGTGGATGCGCGGGCCAGGCCCACGATCGCTCACCGCTCGAAAGGACCGAATACCGATGAGTTTCCGCCTTGCCCTTGGCGCCGTCACCCTGCTACTGGCCCTAGGCGCCTGCACCTCGAACGACGATGACACCCCCGAGAACGACCCGTTCCTCGGCGCCGTGCGCGGCATCAACGCTCTGGCGGAGCTGGAGGATGTCCGCTGGCGCGTCATCTTTGAAGACTTCGATCCCTCCGTGTCGACGCAGCTGTTCTTCCGTGCAGCATCGCCTCAGGTCGAGTTCAGCCAGCGTTCCTACGCCTTCTCCTTCGATGTGCTGCTGCCCGGCGATGAGGACACCACTCTCATCATCGAAACCACGGGCACCATCGACCCCGAGATCATCTACGACTACGTCATCACCGGCACCTTCGCCGATCCCCAGATATTCCTCTGGACCCAACCGCGACGCGACTGGGCCCAGGAACTGGCCGATGCGGCCGACAACGGCACAGAGATCACCGAGCTCGTGGTGAGCTTCGGCCACGTTGCAACGGGCGTCGGTGCGGTCGATGTGTACTTCGAAGCGCCGGGCACGGACATCACCGCGGCCACCCCAATCGCCACCATGGCCTTTGGCCAGCTCGCCCCGCCGGCGACCGTCGAGGGGGGCACCTACCAGCTCACCCTGACCCCGGAAGGTGATCCCAACACGGTGTTGTACGCCTCCGAGGATCTCGACGTGCTGGCCGCCAACACGGCCCTGTTCACGATCATGGAGAACGGCGGCATCACAACGCAGGCGGTGAGCGTGCAGCTCTACGTCGACAGCCTTGGGAGCACCGTCTCGGACGTCACGACACCTGGCGTCCTGAGCGTGGTACACGGCTCCCCGGATGCGGCGGCCATCGACGTCTTCAATAGCGACAACTTCGACATGCCGCTGATCAGCGGTCTCGCCTTCGGCGAACTGTCCGATGACGTGGTGGTTGAGGAGGGCGAGATCGATCTGGCCGTGACGCCCGCCGATGATGTAGGCGCAATCCTCGCGGAGCAGACCGTGGACGTGCCGGCGACCGCCTACCGCCGCGTGTTCGTCGTCGGCGCCCCTGGGGAGCTGCAGAGCTTCTCCGTCGAAGACGACAGGCGTGCGTTTCTCACCCAGGGGCGTTTGCGCGGAGTCAACGCGTCCACGCGCTTCGACACGGTGGACGTCTACCTGCTAGATCCCGGGGCAGACCTCGAGGAGTCGACGCCTGCCATCACCAACCTCTCCTTCGCTGGTGCCTCCACCATCGCAACGATCGACCCCGGCACCTATGAGCTGGTGGTCACGGAGGTGGACACTACCACCATCCTCTTCGGTCGCAGTGAGCTGGTAATCGACGCGGGAGATGTGGTCGAGCTCATCGTCATCGACGATGCGGAGTCGACCAACGCGGACGTGTTCGTGCTGCAGACGGCAGGCGAGTAAGCTCGCCAGCGCGCAGCATCGCCTCCTTAGTCACGCCGCGGCGCCTGTGTTGCAAGTACCTCTGCCTGTGCCAGCACGTAGCTCAGCAACTTAGCGCTTGCGCTGGGTCGTACGTAGACCGCGCGCCGACGCCCCCGCTGGCCGACGGGCGCTTTGTAGGAGCGGCCAACCGCCACCGCCCGCCCCCCCACTCGCTCGCGTCGCTCCGCGTCGAGCAGTTCGAACGACTCCAGCACATCCGTAGGCGCATCGACATAGTCCGCGTGCAGTAGGTCAGGATCAGACTTGCGAATCTTGATGTTAGCGTCATCGAGGAGCCGCTCCGATAGGGCATCGATCCGCGCACGCAGCCTCGGCAACTCCGTTTGCAGAAAGGGGAGTAGATCGGGCACGCGGTCACGTCCGACGATCATGCGGCCGCCGCGGCGCACGTGCAGCATGGCGCGCTTACGGCTAACGCTGACGATGTGCTCGGGGTAACGCTCCTGCAGCGTCGTCCGGCTGGCCTCATCAAGCGTTAGGAATCGATCGAGCACGGCACGGACGACTTCGGCCTGTTCCCTGTAGCTGGGTGTACCGACAGCGCTGGAATCGTGCTGTGTCACGTACGCTCGCACTCGAGTAGCTCTCGCATTTCGCGAACGGTCTCACGAACGGCATCGCCTCGCGCAGAAAAGCCAATAAGTCTAGCTCCGAGACGGGCGGACAGACATCGGTTAAGCGAAGCTTCTCGTGCAGGCGCGGGAGCGGCACCGGGACCGCGCACGGTACGGTATGGCAGTGGGCGAGTGATACGTATACCTGTGAGTGCCTCAAACTCAGTGTGCATGGAGTGCAGCTGGCGCGCGTCCGCCAAGCAACTCCGATAGGCCTGCAGCCCTTGACCACGGGGTCCGATCACGAGCAGAAACCCATCGCGATCGCGGGAAGCGTGTGCACCGGAGCGCGCGCGGGTACTGCCCGTCATCGCGAACGCGCCATCCTCCAACTCCAGCGTTGCGTGCAGCGTGGTCATTCGCTTGCTGGAACGGAAGCGCTCGTACCACATCAACTCACCCGCTGCGTCGAAGCGCACCAGCACAGGATTGAACTCTTACGTGCCCGTCACCAATACACCACCATCGCGCAACGGAAACGGCCGCCGGACACCATCGTCTTCGCGCCGCGCTCAGGGACAAAAACTCGCGTGCGAATTTATCAACGAACTTCCAACTCAGGACACTAGCACGGCGCACTCCAGACAAAATCAGCGCAGCGTCTGCACTGCGGGATACCCAAAGGAACGTTGTCTCAGCAGAATTGGGTCACCGCCACGCGCCATCAGGCAACCGGCATCCTCAGCAGGGTGAAATCACAGCACGGCCCGCAAGGAGGCCTCGATCTCACCGCCGCACCACACCTCGCCATAGCCCTCGTCGGTGCACTGACGCAGCTCCACCTGACCCGGTGAGGCCCGCACCCGATCTACCAAGCCCGCGACGGCTGGCGCCGTGTTGTCGAGGAGAGACCGCAAGCTGGGAAAGCGCGCCGTCATCGTGCCCCACAGCTCCGCCACGGTCAGATCTGCCAGCCCCAGGGTAGGCGTGCCGAGAAAACACCCATCCTGCGCGGTGAGGCCATGGCGATGCCCTGTCTCCGCGAAGACTTCCATCCACCGGATCAGGCGCGGTTGGAACGCCGACCACGCCTCGGCAGTCCACAGCTGCTGGCCGTGGTAGCGGGTCGCCTCGTAGAGCACGTCACTGGCATCGGCGATCACCTTAGCGGTTAGGGCCTCGGCCACCGGATCTTGGGGCAATAGATGGTGCTTGCGGCCCAAGTAGGACAGCACCGCCGGCATCTGGGACAGCGAGATGTTTGCCGCGTGATCGGTGAGCACCGGCAAGCCCATGAAAGGGATGGGCTGCTCCTTTGGGTGCGCCTTCCAGCGGGCGCGAAGCGCCTCGTCGTTTGCCTCCTCCCAACTCGCGCCAACGTGCGCTAGCAACGAGCGGACGAACTGCCCGCGAAAGGGAATCGGCCAGTAATACAAAGTGTAGTCGACCACGGCGAACCTCCGGAGGCATGTCGGGACTCGCTCGAAGCATACCCCCGACACGCCTGATGCTCCTCCCTCACCCGGCGTTTCACCCCTCATGAGCTCTACGCACGCTCGACCGCGCAGGTACGAACGAACCCCCTCGAGCGGGCGCACCGCGCGAGACCACCTGACCTGAGCGGAGATCGTAGCCATGACCTCGAAAGCCCTGACCCTCGCCGTGCTGGCCGCCTGCAGCCAGAGCGCCCTCGCCACGCCCCAGTTCGCTGAAATGAGCGACACCTGGGGCATCCACTTCGCACGCGCACCGTCCACCTCCCATGCGCAGATCGAAGCCTATCAAATCGACTCGCTTACCACGCCCGTGCCCGCGGGACCGCCGGGCCTGATCGAGCTGCCCCTCGGCGCCCGAGGCTGGCAGGGCGTCGCCGTGCTCGACTACGACGGCGACGGCGACCTCGACATCCTCGCCCCCAACGGCCCGAACGCCGACAACGCCCTCTACCAGAACCAGCTCGTCGACAAGGGCGAGATCGACTTCATCGACGTGGCCGTGGAAGCGGGCATCGCCACCCGCGCCCTCGACATCAACGGCGTGTGCTACGGCGACACGGACAATGACGGCGATGCCGACGTGCTCCTGCTCGCCCGCTCGGCCCCCAACGCCTTCTTTGTCAACGAGGGCAACGGCACCTTCACCCTCGCCATCGCCAGCGGCCTCGATCTCGACAGCGAGGGCCATCACGCCTGCGCCATGGGCGATGTGAACGGCGACGGCCTCCTCGACGTCACGGTGGCCAACGCCCTGGACCTCGATACGGGCTTCTACCCGATCATGGTCGAGCCCTTCGCCGCCAACCAGCACAACCAGCTATTCCTGAACGTAGGTGGCAACGCCTTCATCGACGTGAGCGAACGGGTCGAGCCGATGGTCGAACTGCCGCCGGGCGAAGCCGGCATCACCTGGGCAACCTCCATGGTGGACCTCGACATGGACGGTGACCTCGACATCATCTACGGCGACGACCAGGGCGCCATGTCCACCACCAAGGACGATCCCGTCTTCGGCGTCGACCGCGGCTACATGCACGTGCTCTACAACGACGGCACGGGCCACTTCACGCCCTACGCCGTGGCCGAGCGACCGGAATCCGTCGGCTCCTGGATGGGCGTCGGCTTCGGCGACATCAACCACGACGGCCACCTGGACATCTTCGGCTCCAACTTCGGCGACTACGGCTTCGGCGTAACGGGCGTGCCCTTCGAGCTCGGCGATGAAGCCACCCGTCCCCTCTTCGGCCGCGCCGACGGCACCTTCGCCGATCCCGGCCTCGGCGTGGACTCGAGCGTCTTCGGCTGGGGCAACGCAGTGTTCGACGTCGACAACGACGGCGACAGCGACGTCGCCTACCAGGGCGGCCTCGACATGGTGCAGGTGCTGCTCCTCGACAACCCAGGCGCCATCCTCGAGAACGACGGCGCTGGCAACCTCCTCGCCAACGTCGATGCCATGGGCGGGCGCCACAGCCGGCGCAGCGTGCACGGCCTTGCCATCGGGGATCTCGACCGCGACGGCTTCGTCGACATGGTCAGCATCGCCAACGTGGTAGTGCCCGAGGAGGTGGACCTCCTGCCGGGACCGACCCAGTGGGGCAGCCCCTTCGACCTGGCGCCCTACTTCGTCGCCCCGTTCTCGCCGACGGAAGAGGATCCCGCGATGGTGTCCTGGAACGGCATCACCTACGACGATGGCGATGTGAGCATCGAGCGCAACCTCGGCGAGAGCGGCTACGCGGGGGTGACCGTGCGCGGCCGCGGCAGCGTCGGCGACCTCGAGGGAGCGAAAGCCCCGCGTGACGGCACGGGCGCCGTGTTCACCTTCACGCCCGCTGGCAGCGAAATTTCCGCCATCATGCCCATCACCGCAGGCTCGAGTAACGCCTCCGCCCACGCGCAGGAAGCCTACTTTGGTCTCGGCGAGGCGAACCGCGGTCGCCTCGACGTGCTTTGGCCCGGCGCCGTGCGCAACCGTGTGTACGGCGTGCAGGGCGGCGAACAGTTCGTGATGCCTGAGATCCCCTGCAGCATCGACGGTGAGGGATCCTTCCTCGGCTACCGCGCCTGCGTCAGCGACGCTCTGCGTGAACTCGTGGCCACACAGGTCATCGACGCCGAGCAGGCACGGCGCCTGCGCAGCAGCGCGATGCTGGCCTGGGCCGATGAGCACCGCTAGCTGATGAACGCGCCGCGAGACATCGCAGGCACCTCCGTGGGCGTGGCGGATCTCAACGGTGACGGCCTCGCAGATCTCGTCATCGCTGCCCAGCAGGCCGACCCCTTCGAACGCAACATTGCGGGGCGCGTCTACGTCGTGTTCAGTCGCCGCGAACGCGACGAGGTGGAGCTCCCGTTGGCATCGATCGCCACGGGCGATGGCACGCGCGGTTTCACCATCAGCGGTGGGGAATCGGACAAGCTGGGACTGGTGGTGAACGGCGCCGGCGACGTCAACGGGGATGGCATCGCCGACCTGCGCTTCGCCACGGATCGCTTCGATCTCGGCGCGCCTCGCAGCGATCGCGCATACGTGGTCTACGGCACCCCCCTGCAGGACGCGGCCCTGGAGGTGAGCGACATCGAGGCGGGGGATGGCAGCGTGGGCGTGGTCATCCCGAACGAGGTGATGCAGGCGCAGCAGACCGGTCTCGATCGTCTACTGGTGAGCGATGCCGGCGATGTGAACGGCGATGGCGTCGACGATCTGCTGTTCGCCAACACGGGCACGGCACCCAACGCGGAGAAGGCCGTCCACATCGTCTACGGCCGCCCCGGTGGCTTCGGCCCGGAGCTCTCCCTGGCGGAAATCGCCGACAGCGACGGCGCGCTCGGCGTGCGTATCCTCGGCCTGGCCGACGAGGAAGGTCGCTTCGCCGGTGCAATCACCGCCGCCGGCGACGTCGATGGGGACGGTCGCACAGATGTCGCCGTCGCCACCGGCACGCGCGTCTACCTCGTGCGCGGCCAGGCCGCGCCGCTGCCGAGCGACGCGACGATCGACGAGCTGGTCGAGCTCACCGGTGGGACCACCGTGGTGGATGAGGCGGACAGCTGCCGCATCACCCAGGATGGCCTCACGGCGGGGGACTTCAATGGCGACGGTCTGAGCGACATCGCCTTCGGTTGCTTCGACGAGGGGGTCTATGCGGTGGGCGCCACCTACGTGCTATTCGGCAACCCGAACGGCCTACCGGAGCAGATCACCTTGGCCGCGCTCGGCGACGGAGTGGGAGGCGATGGCGCCGTGCTGATCGGGCGCAGCGCCTACGGCTACGCGGGCCGCGGCATCGCCGCGGGCGACATCAACGGGGACGGCGTCGACGAGCTGGTGGTCGGGGCTAGCATCGCCTATAGCTTAGATCGTGTGTACAGCGGTCAGGTCTACGTGGTGTACGGTCTACCGAGGTTTCCTCAACGCTTGTCCGTCAGCGATCTGCTCGAGGGCGACGGTTCCGCCGGCTTCGTGATCAACGGCGCGTCGTCGTTCGACAGCGTGGGCTTGGACGTCGCCGTGGCTGACGTGGATGGCGACCAGATCGAGGATCTCGTCATCGGCGCCTACGGACTCGATCGCCCCAACTACTTTAGCCAGGGCGGCGCTTACGTGATCTACGGCCGATCGTCACTGGCCGTGGACGGCTTCGTCGATGGCACCCTCACCACCTTTGTCAGCTGTCAGAATCTGCGCACGGGGGAAGCGCAGACGCTCACTCTCAGTGAGCCCGCCCTGGAGACCTCCTGGTCGTGCGGCGAGCTGGGGGTATCCCTGAGGCTCGGCGACGACCTTCGCCTGATCGCCGGCGGGCGCGCCACCACCCGCCCTTTCCGGGGCTTTGTGACCGGGCTTGCCACCAGTGGCACGGTCTTGTGCAGCAACCTGACGCGAGAGATCGATGTGGTAAGCCTGCTCAGCAAGAGCGGGGGCTGGAGCTGCGACTTCGCGGGGTTACCCACAAGTCCAGGGGATCGCGTGCGCGTCGTGGTCAGCGGGCAAGTCGATCGGCCGATCCCTCCCTAGCCGTCGAGGAGGCCTGCACGGCTCTGCCTATCGCTGTGACGTCGTGCTTGCACTACGGACTGAGTCTGCGAGGCTTGCTGCGATCTGGGGCGGCAACCCGGCTCCCGCGTCGCTTCGGAGCGAGCCGATGGCCATGAGCTTCACCACGAGCGCACGCGCCCGACAACGCGCCTTGGCAGCCCGTCGCCGCCACATGGCATCGCGCTGACGGCGGTCGGCCAAATCAGCTCCCGCCGCGACGCCTAGCGCCCAACGCGTCGAACCTTCGCAGCGACCGCTACGAAGGCCCTAGCGCGGTGCCGGTTCAGCAAATCCTGGCACCGTTGAAGACCTGTCCTACGGCACTAGCGGGTTGCCGGCGTCGTCGAGCAGGTAGTCCCCGGTCGGGAAGCACAGATGGTCGGCGAAATAGCCCACGCCGAACTCCGCCGTGTTGTCGGTGGGCGCGGTGCCGAACAGCTCGCTGTCGAAGTGCGCGAGCAGGGCGATGTACATCAGGGGATCTTCGATCTCGAGCGGACAGTACCCCAGCTCACGCTCGAACGCGGCGCGCCCCTCACGATCGGCGACCATGAAGTTCGGCGCGCCGCCCATGCCCACGGCAGCCGAGGGGAAGCCGGGCGCCTGATACTCCTCCTTGTCCGTGGAGAACACGGACCACACGCTGTACGGAATGCCCGGGAAGAGCTTGTTTGCGGTGATGCGCACGAAGCCGCTGTTCTCGTCGTAGCACCCGAGCTCGGCACTGCCGTTGACACGGTTCCAGCGCCGCACCGTGTAGGGACGGGCGTAGAGATCGTTGCGGGTGCCCGGGTTCAGCTTGCTTTCCATCTCCGACTGCAGGGGCACCTGCTTGCGCTCGCTGTCGTTAGGGTCCGTGCGGATGAAGGGGTCTTGCACCGGCACGTTCACCGACTCGGGCCGGAGCAAGAAGTCCTCGAGTCCCGGGATCACGAGCAGGGCCATCAAGCGATTGAGGGGAGTGCTGGCGTCGATCGGCAGCGCGTTGGTGGCCTCAGCGTCGTGATCGACCACGCCCACCTCCGGCAGGATGAAAGCGTTCCAGAAGGCGAACTGCTCGTCCGAGAGGAAGGCCTGCAGGCTCGAGTAGTCGGTGATCTGCTCGCCGTTAAAGTAGTTCGCGCCCTGGCAGGGGTGGCCGGGGATAGTGCGTTGGGCGAGCAGTTCGTCATTGGCTTGGGCGGCGGTGAAGGTGGTGAGGCCGATCACGGCGGCGCCAATGGTGCGGATCGTGTGCTTCATTCTGCGACTCCCTAGGGCATTCAGTGCCCGAATCGATAGCTGCGGATGCTGACCTGCCAGGGCTGCCGACCGCGCTCGTCGACGGCCACCGCGGTGCAGGTGGCGAGATGATGGGGAGTGCACGGAATCGAGGGTTGATCAAACCCTCAAATAGTCTTCAAGAAAGGCTAAAATATTGATAGTTAATGTTTTTCTATTATTCGCTAAGGTGATGCGGACGGCGCACAGGCCGACTCGCGCAAGTAGGGGCAGGGTTAGTTCACCTGCGCTTCCGCTGGCATCGACCTGGTGCTCGCCTCGGCCACACGCACCAGCGCCGCGGCGCGCTGCGCGATGGCGATGAATCCCGCCGCCTCGGCCTGCTCCGCCAATAGGCGCAGCGCCGGCTCCGCTGCCGGGGCGGGACCGCTCGCGTCGGCCATGACGTCGAAGCGGGCCAGACGCGCCTCCATGGCACGGGCGACGAAGCCGTAGCCTTCGGCGGTGGCGCCGACCTCGGCCAGGGTCGCCATTGCGGCGTCATGCTCGCCTAGGGCGCCGAGAGCTCGCCCAATCTCCAGGTCCATGATAAGGCGCATGCTCGCGTCTTCGCTCGCACTCTCCTCGAGTGCGGACACCGCCTCGGATAAGGAGGTGCGGGCGAGTTCCGGCAGGCCGCGGGCCGCCTCAAGTCGTGCCTGCAGCGCGAGCAGCACGGCGCGCCAGCCTTGGATGTTTGTCTCCAGGGCCGAAGTGGCGACGTCGAGGGCTCGTTGGGCCTCAGCGAAGTCGCTTCGGTCTAGGGCTAGACGTACCAAGGCCATTTCATTGGCTGCGGCGTTGCCGTATTGACGCATGCTCTCGCGCATGTCGCGCGCTTGCTCGTGCAGCGCCCTCGCCGCCACCCGATCACCCTCGAACACGGCGAGGTCTCCCAAGCTGCTCAGGGCATGGGCGATCGCTACCTTCGCGCCGGACTCGCGCGTGGCGGTCAGGGCCCCGTCCAGGGCCTCGCGAGCGGGCTCGAGCTTGCCCTGGTGCATCAGCACATCGCCGTACTTGCGCTGCACCCATGCCGCGTTGCCGGCCAACTCCAGCTCGGCGAATGCCTGCTGCGCATCCCCCAACAGGCGCGCGGCCTCTGCGACCGCGCCAGTGCGCAGGTGCACTAGGCTAAGGTTGTACATCACCTTCGCTGCCCCCCGTTTACTGGGGATGCGCTGGTAGAGGTCTAGGGCCTCGGACATATGCGCCACGGCAGGCTCGAACTGGCCTCGGCTCGAGTACTGGCTGCCGAGATGTCCAAGGGCGTCTGCCTCACCGCGGCGATCGCCCGACTCGCGGTACAGCTCGAGGGCGCGCTCGAAGTGACGCTGGGCATCGAGCGACCCGGAGCGCCCCAGCATCGCGCCTAGCATGTCCCACGCGCGGGCCTCCCCGTGCAAGTCACCGATCTGTTGGAACAGGCCGCGCGACTCGCGCATGAGCGCCAGGGCGCGATCGAAGTCGCCGGCGCGTCCGATGCCATCGGCGTAGCGCAAACGCGCCTGCGCCTCGCCGCGCCGATCACCGTTCGCCGCAAAGCTGGCGAGCGCTTGCTCCTGCAGCGCGCGCGCCTTCTCCCCCTCCCCCGCGTACAAGGCTAAGGCACCGAGCTGGCTCGTGTGCTCAGCGGCGAGGCTGATATGCTCCGTGCGCTGTGCCAGGGTGAGCGCTTGGTCGAGCTTGCTGCGCGCAAGCTCCAAGGCTCCCGTGTCCATCAACGCCAGCGCCCAGTTGGCCGACACCTGCGAGGCGCTCGGCAGATCGCCCAGCATCTGCAGCATGTCGAAGGCGCGGGAGAACAGGGCTGAGGCTTCCTGGGCATTGCCGAGGCGAAGCTGAGCCAGCCCCAGCTGGCGCCGCGCCTGGCCCTCGTGCCACTGGGCGCCAAGGGCTGTGGCGATTTGCAGGGCGTCCTCAGCCGCCTGCCGCTGAAGCAGGAACTCCCCGATCGTCTCCGCTACGACTGCCACCTCCAGCGCAATGAGCAGACGGTCCGTGGCGTTGCCGGCTTCCTCACGCATGCCTTCTAAGTGGCCCAGCGCGCTCTCACCCTGCCCTGCGTCACTTAGCGCACCTGCTAGGTCTAGCCCCATCTGCAGGGCGCGCTGCGCCTCGTAGGCCTGGCGATACAGGTCCGCCGCCGCGATAGGTTGCCCTGCCAGGCGCAGCGCCTGCGCTCGCAGGGGGAGTTGTTCGGACGCGCGCCAGTGCTTCGCGAGTTCGGCGGCTCTACCCGCATAGTGCTGGGCACGCGCTGTCTCGCCGCGTGCCCCGTGCACTTGCGCCAGCGCACTCGCGATGTGCGCCGACGCAGGATCCGCGGCCTCGGCGACGGTGAGCTGCTGGAGCGCAGCCGCTAGATCGAACTGACGAGAGCGTGATAGGGCGCTGTGATAGGCGGGAGCTGCGCTGGGGTTGGTCGGTGCTTGCGCCAGGCCCGGACCCTCGCGCAGGGCGTCTGGTGGCCTCAGCCCCAGGCGTTGGCGCAGCTCCGCTGCCGCATGGCTCGCGGCATCCGGCCACTGCGCCACGGTGAATTCACTCGTGTGCGTGGCCACCGCATCGATTCGCAGGGTGTCCCGAACCCTCACTTCGAGCCGCATGGCGCCTGCATCTGCCAGGGGTGAGACAGCGCCGGTGACCACCCAACGCGCGCCCGTGCGTCGCTCCACGCGGCGAACTGTGGCGGGTGATAAGGAATCGCTCGCGCTAAGCTCAAGGTCCGTCTGCACGCGCGCCGTGCGCTGCGGCGACAACACCTCCAATTCTCTGGAGCGACCGAGCTCCCGTCCAAGCGCATCCGCCATCGCGGTCGCGAGCCAAGCCGTGCTGGCGCCCGGCGCGGTCTGGTGTAGCGGCAGCACTAGAAGACGACCATCGGCGCTCGCCGGTGCAGTGGGGGCTGGCGCTGTCGAGCGCTGTTGGAGCGATAGCGCCACCGTCGCCCCCGCTAGGAGCGCCACCGCTGCCAGGGCGGCGGGCATGCGCCGTGCTGGTGACGTTTCCATGTCCTTCGAAGCGGCTGGCAGCGAGGGCGCATCGCGCGCTTCGAGTGGCGGCGGCGAGGACGCCGCCGCTTCGCTCGGCGCCCCGTCGCAGGTGGCTGTCGGCGCAACGAAACGATAGCCTCGGCGGTGCACCGTGGCGATGTAGCGCGGCTCGCGCGTGTCGTCGCACAAGGCTTGGCGCAGCTCGCTGATCACCTGCGGTAGGGAGTTCGCCGACAGGTGCTCCGAGCCCCAAACCGCATCGAGAAGCTCATCTCGGGGCACGATCCGCGCGTGCTGCTGCAGGAGATACAACAACACGCGGAATGCTTGCGGCCGCAACTTGATGTCGCCTTCGACGCCCATCAGCACTCCGGCGTGGACGTCTAGCGTGAACGGACCGAATTGGTAGCGCAGGCGTTCCTGTTCCATGGGCGCGACTGACAAGGATCAGACGCGGATTATAGGCACACTCTGATGCGCCACGGACAGCCACCAGCCCAGACCATCGTTCGGACGAAGGCGAGCATTTGCCATCTCGCACGACGCCTACACAACTCGCTCATTGACCCGCGGTGATCGGGAACGACCGAGGGTTACTGGGCCTTTGTCAGCGGCGATCAGATCGGTCTTGGCGCAAGGCACCGCGCAAGGCCCGCCCGCGCCAACGGGCGCCTAGGTAGCGATGGCACAGCCAATCCCGCCACCAATCGGTCAGGCTGGCAGGCGCGGACCGAGCGGCCGGTGCGCAGGGCGGTAGATCGATGGGTACGCACGGCGTGCAAGCTCCAGCCATGGCCCTGTCCTCCTCGGAAATCCTCTGGTCGATGGCCATTGACGATACGGGATTACTGTAGCTATAACAGATTCAGTTTTTCCGAAATTGTACATGAACAGTTATGGCCACCTCGGACCAATTCACCGACGGCTCCCCGTTCCTCTACCAGCAGGTGGTACAGCGGGTGCTGGCACAGATTGAGAGCGGCACCCTGCGTCCCGGCGATCGCCTGCCCTCCCTGCGTCGAATGAGCCAGGCTGCGGGCGTCAGCGTGCCTACCGTGCGCCAGGCCTACGTGGAGCTGGAGCGCCAGCGTCGAATCGAAGCACGCCCCCAATCGGGCTTCTACGTGCGCCACCTCGCCCGCAACGCGCTCGTGCAACCTAGCGCCAATCCCACACCGAAGCCTGAGCCGTGCGTCCGGCACTGCCGGGATCTCATGGCACGCGTGTACGACAGCATCCACCGTCAGGACATGGTGCCCCTCGGCATCGCCAACCCGACGATGGCCCGCCCTGCCACCAAGGCCCTCCAGCGCACGCTGAAGCGAGCCGTCACCCGCGCGCAGAGCCACGCCCTCGACTACGCCCCTATGCTCGGTCATCCCGCCCTGCGCCGCGCCCTCGCCCACCACTACTTCGATACGCTCGGGGCGCACGTGGATCCGAATGACATTTGCATCACCAACGGCGCCCAGGAAGCCCTGATGCTCGCCCTCAAGGCCGTCACCTCACCCGGCGATCTGGTGGCCGTGGAATCACCCACCTATCACGGCGTACTGGAGCTGATCGACAGCCTTGGCCTGCTCGCCGTGGAGGTGGACACCTGCGCCGGCTCCGGTGTGATGCTCGATCACCTGACTCAGCTGTTTACTGAGCACGAGATTCGCGCCTGCGTATTCTCCACCACCCTGCAGAGCCCCCTCGGGGTATCGATGGCAGCAGGCGAGCGTGCTGAACTGCTCGCGCTCCTCGCTGAGCACGCCGTGACGCTGATCGAAGACGACGTTTACGGCGAGCTACGCTTCGACGGCCAGCGCCCGCGGCCGGCTCAATTCAGCTCACCCGTTGCCCGCGTGCTCACCTGCGGCTCTTTCTCCAAGACCGTAGCACCAGGCTATCGTATCGGTTGGGTAGTGATGGGCGATTGTGGCGACCATATCAGCCGCACCAAGCGCGCCTTCAGCTGCTCGTCGGGTCTGCTTGCGCAGCTCACCTTGGCCGAGTTCCTCTCGAGCGGCGACTACCAACGGCACCTGACAGCCCTGCGCCCAGTGCTGTGCCACCATGCACAGCGGATGACTGCCCTAGTGAGCGAGCACTTTCCGGCGCAAACACGCATCTCCCAACCGGTGGGCGGCTGCGTGCTGTGGCTCGAGTTGCCCGCCGGCATCAGCGGCGAAGCCCTCTTCGATCAGGCGCTCAACGAAGGGATTAGCCTGCTTCCGGGCCAGGTGTGCTCACCGAGCGGACGCTACGAGAACTTCATTCGCCTGAGCTATGGCCACCCGTGGAGCGAGCAGAGCGAGGCTGCCGTGCGCTGGCTCGGGGAGGCGGTCTCAGCGCTGAGCGGAGCAGGCTGAACCGCCCCTTCCAGCAACTCGGTACTGCACGCCTTACCTAGGCGCCGCGCACCGCCAACAGGATCTGAATGTCGCGGGTGGATAGGCCACGCATCAGCTCCTGCTCCGTGACCGACATGCTGTCGCCAGCGCGGATGCGCTGCTCCAGCTTCGCCGCTATCTCCACGGTGGGCAGGTAGTAGAAGCTTGGGTGCTCTTCGGCCATGCGAGCCACCATGTCCTCCAGGAATCGGCGCTGTTTTTCAGACTTGAGGTCTTGACGCTTGTCTTCCAATGACTTGTCCCGTTGGAGGCTAGTGGCCAACAGTACACGAGCGGGACGACATCCAGCCTGCTGAAGCGTAAGCAGCCCCTTCGCCCTTCGCAAAGCGATGGGATTCACATTGCGTGTCGACTTCGCTTGCAGCGCGGGGGTAGGGTGCGTGCCTGCGAACTGAAGACGACGACGAACACTCCCCGGCAAGGACCGGTGGTTTCGAACGTGACTATACCCCACGAGCACTCCCGATGAAGCCCTGGACCTTCGCACCTGAGCGTTACGACGCACTGTTCGACGCCAAGTGCGCCGCCACGGCGGAGCTGCTGGCGCCGTACTGCGACCTGCCCGCGCAGCGCTACCGCTCGCCTTCGCAGGGCTTTCGCGTCCGCGCCGAGTTTCGCCTCTGGCACGAGGGGGACGCCCTAGACTACGTGATGTTCGATCCGAAGGCCCCGCGCGAGCCCGTCGTGATCGATGAATTCCCACAGGCCCTCGCGCCGATCACCGAGCGCATGCCCCGGCTGTTACGCGCGCTAAGGCACAGCGCGACCCTGCGGCGGCGCGTGTTCCAGGCGGAGTTTCTCGCCTCGCGCAGCGGCCAGACGGTGGTGACCCTGGTCTACCACCGTCCTCTAGACCAGGCCTGGGAGCAGGCGGCGACCGACCTTGCCCGCGAGCTCGGCGTCTCGATCATCGGTCGCAGCCGCAAGCAGAAGATCGTGATCGGTGTGGACCGCATCGAGGAGTCCTTCGAGGTGGGCGCCAGGCAATGGCGCTACTACGCGTATGAGCAGTCCTTCGTGCAGCCCAATGCGTTCGTCAACGAGCACATGCTCAACTGGGTATGGACACAGGCGCAGGACGCCCGAGGTGATCTGCTCGAGCTTTACTGTGGCAACGGCAACTTCACCTTGCCGCTCGCCTCGTGCTACCGCGCCGTCCTCGCCACCGAGGTCGCAAAGATCAGCACGCGAGCAGCCATGCAAAACATCGAGCTGAACGCAGTGGAGAACGTCGAGCTGGTGCGACTTAGCGCTGAGGAAGTGACCCAAGCCCTAAACGGAGCGCGGCCCTTCCGCCGGCTGCAGGCCCTGCGCCAGCCCCTGGCGGCCTACGACTTCTGCGCTGTCTTCGTCGACCCGCCACGGCAAGGGCTCGATAGGCAAACCTGCGAGCTACTGCGGCGCTTCGAGCGCATCTACTACATCTCGTGCAGCCCGCAGAGTCTAGTGGACAATCTGCGCGCGCTACACTCGACACACGAGGCAGTCGCCCTCGCCATGTTCGACCAGTTCCCTTACACCCACCATGTGGAGAGTGGGGTCGTATTGATCCGCCGCAGCACGTGACCTGACCTACCGCTCACCCGTGAGCGCTACCGGCGAAACTTACTTTTTCGATAGGTAGCGATCCAGGAAGCTGACGTAGACCTCGGACGCCGCGATCTTGTTCTCCCGCCTGGCGAAGCCATGGCCTTCGTCGTCGAACACCAAGTACTCCACGGGCACATCGTTGTTGCGCATGGCCTCTACCAGCTCGTCGCTTTCCACCTTGAGCACGCGCGGGTCGTTCGCACCCTGCACAACCAGCATCGGCCGCTCGATCTTCTGCGCGTGGAACAGCGGCGAGATGCGCCGGTGGCGCTCGGCATCGGTGGCGGGGTCGCCCATCTCGTCGTAGAGCGCTACCTTGAAGGACTCCCACCAGGGCGGGATGCTCTCGAGCGTGCGCACCCAGTTGGTCACACCGAAGATGTCGATACCCACTTCGAACGCATCGGGGCGGAAGGTCATGGCAGCGGCGGTCATGTAGCCGCCGTAGCTGCCGCCCATCACGCCAATGCGCTCGCCATCCACCCAGTCCAAGCCCTCGAGGTACTTTCGGCTCCAGACGATGTCGTTCAGGTCGCCCTCACCATCGCGCTTATCATCGAGGTGGAAAAAGGTCTTGCCGTAGCCGCTCGAGCCGCGGTTGTTGGCGCCCAATACGGCGTAGCCGTGGTTCACCAGGTGCTGGAACATGGCGTAGTAGCCGCGGCGGGTTTGCCCGCCCGGACCGCCGTGCACGAACACCACGGCTGGCACCGGGGACGCCGCGCTGGCCTGATGGGGGCGGTAGAGCACGGCGGGAATCTCTCGTCCATCGAAGCTCGGGTAGCGTACGCTGGTCACCTCCGTCAGCGCGTTGGGGTCGATCTCAGGATTGAGCGCCTGCGTGTACTGGCGCGCGGCGCCGGTGTCAAGGTTGGCCACGAACAGGTTGTTCGGCTGCGTATCTGCGTCAATGAAGAACGCCATGCGCGCATCGTCCAAGCTGAAGCGCACGTTCTTGATGTTCCCCGCCGGCAGCTCACGCAGCGCTACGGGCTGCCCATCGCGAATATCCCTCACGGTCACCCTAGTCAACGCGTCGGCGTTGATGCCATCCACGCGATAGCGTCCGGTCTGCGACACGGCAACGTAGCTAACGTCCCACTGCGCCTCGAGCACCAACGACTTCTTACCGGTCGCCAACTGATGCGACCAAGCCTGGGCGAACTCACCGAACTCATCGGTCAGGTAGTGAAGCGCATCGTTCTGGCGCGTGAAGGTGGTCACGGCGTGGCTCACGTTGCCCTCATGCTCAGTGATGAGGGCTGGCGGCGCGTCGTTCGTCAGGTCCTGAAGGTAGATATCAGCATCTGCACTGGTGCGCGGCTTGTGCAGCGCTAGCCAGCGACCGTCGTCGGACACGGCGGCCGGGGAGTAGCCGGCTTCGTTGCGGAACAACAGTTCTCTGGAGTAGTCCTTCGCGTCGTAGCGGTAGAGATCAAAATTGCGGCCGTCGAGTTCCGTAGTGCCCACCCAGAAGGCCGTGCCTGCTTCATGCCACCCCAAGAACCTGGCCTTAACCCCATCGCCGGGCGTGAGATCCCGTGACTTGCCGTCTTGCTCACGCACGTACAGATGATTGAGCTCGGTCCCTCCCTCGTCGAAGGTGTACAGGATGCGCGCGTCGCTCGGGAAGTAGCTGACCGGGAAAACCGCATTGGTGGTGGACTCGGTCAGCGCCGTCGATTCGCCGGTTGACACGTTGAAGGCGTGCACGTTGTAGACGCCGGACTCGTCGGAGCCGACCAACACCCGTTTGCCGTCGGGAGAGAAGGCGTAGCCCTCAGCATCCACGGGCACGTGGAGGTGGTCATGAAGAATGCTTCGGCTGGGTAGCGCGGTACAGCGGCTACCTCAGCCTGCGCATGAGTACTCGTATCGCCTACGGCAACGCTGAGCAGGGGCACAGAGTTGAACAGTGCACAGGCGACCGTTGCGACGGGGTGGTTCACTAGCAATCCCACAGGGTACGACGTGGAGCGGGGGTGTAGCAGGGCGCCCCAACGTTGGTGCGCGTTCGGGCGCACGCTCGTCTGTGCATCCCCACTCGATACCCTTCGCCTACACGGCGCGCGGAGCACCGATCACGCGCGCCCCGGCAAGTGAGCCTACCCATCGATCGCGGGGGATCCAGCGGCCCTCGGCAGCTCCTCGTGAGGACACTCCGCGAAGCGCAGGAGCGCTGGCGCGGTCGGATCGGCGCCATCCATGCTTGGGCCGTTGGCCTCGACAGGCCCACCTGCGGCGAGCAGCAGCCCGGATAGGCTTAGGGTGGCGGAGGTGGCGGCGATCAAGGATTTCTGCAAGACGCAACCGGTGAACATTGCCATGGGTTTATCCCCGTGTGATGAATGGCGGCCTCACGCCTGCTTCGCGCTCAGCGCCGGTGTTACTCATCTGGCCCAATTCGCTGCGGAGAGTTCTGCTGCGCAGCGCTCAACTCGTCGCAGATATGACTCTTTACGCATCAGCGACGACACGAACCTATCGCCCACCGGTCACACGCCCATCACAGGGCGCGCAAAGCGGCCCGCACACAGCGGTATGGGACGTACCCGAGGCGCCAGCGGTACGCACCAATCCGCCGGTCGCTTCGGCGCCGACCAGCAGCTAAACTCAATCCATGGCCGACGATCCCAAGCACACCGTCACTCGCATTCTGAGCGGGGCGGACAACGCCAGCGACGCGGTGGAGCAGCTGTTCCCGGTGCTCTACGCCGAACTGCGCCGAATCGGCACCGGCCTGCTGCGCAATGAACGACAGGGCTACACGCTCAGCACCACGGAGTTGGTGCACGAGGCCTACTTACGCCTGTTCGACGCCCAAGGCGTGCCCTGGAACAATCGGAAGCACTTCTTCGGCGCTGCCGCTACTGCCATGCGCCGCATCCTCGTGGATCGGGCCCGCGCAGGTAACGCGCAAAAGCGTATCCCCAAGGACCAGCTGCGCGGACTCGAGCAATCGGTGGTGTTCGAGGAGGGGCAATCGAAGGACGACCTGCTGGCCATCGACGCCGCCCTCGAACGGCTCGCCAAAGTAGATCCACGGCGGGTGGAGATTGTCGAACTTCGCTACTTCATCGGCCTGACCGAGGAGGAAACCGCGGAGATCATGGGAGTTTCACGCGCTACGATCGCCCGCGAGTGGCGAGGCGCGCGCCGCTGGCTACTCACCGAACTGTCTTGATGACTGACTCGCGGGACGCCGCGAGCTCACGATGCCAACGCTAGCCTGAGCATCGCACCACAACGGTGCACAGCCGACGTGTCAAAGGAGTGACCGACCATGCGACCTCGCCTCTCGTCCCAAGCCATCGCGTGGCTGCTGGCTGCCGCCCCCCTCCTGCCGGCCGCCGCTCAAACACAGATCGGACCCGACGATCCGCTCATCGCCTACACGGAAACCGTCTTACTCGACGTCAATTCCAACCGAGCTCGCTTCACCCGTGAGACCGTGGACTTCTTCGCCAACAACTTTGCCCCGGGCGCACGCATCAACTTCACCACGGACGCGACATCGGCAAGCGTCGGCCTGTACTACCGCGAACAGGGAGGCGATGGCCACTTCGCCCTGGAGATGGACGGCGAGCTCGTCGCAACCAACATAGGCGCGGACCTGTTCCGAGAGGGGTTCATGTGGGCGCCACTGTTCAGCGAGGCCGACGGCACTGCGCACTCCTACAGCCTCGTGCTGCCCTACGGCGCCGACGTCGACTTCCTCGGCCTTCGCCTTACGGGCGGCAGCGAGGGATTGCTCCCCAACCCCGCCGACCGTCCGAGCGTGCGCTACGTCGCGTACGGCGACTCCATCACCAACGGCACCGCCGCTTCGGGCATCACCACGACTTACCCCTACCTCGTGGGCGAGTTCAACGGCTGGCAAGTCATCAATATGGGCTTCTCCGGTCAAAACGTCACGCCAGCGGACGGCACGGCCGTGGGCGCCATCGAGGCGGATCTGATCAGCGTTGCCATCGGCACCAACGACTTCTGGTTCATCCCGGGCGAAGCGGCCTTCAAGGCAAGCTACAACACCTTCCTCGACAACATCCGCGCCCAGCAACCCACCACTGCGATCTACGCCATCACGCCCTTGTGGGCGTATTACGACGGCCTCAACTACTTCGGCTCCATGCTGGATGACTACCGGCGCTACATCCGCGAGGTGGTCGCCGAACGCCAGAGCTCAGACCATCACCTAGCACTCCTGGAAGGCTACGACATGGTGCCGCCCGAAGACGTACACTTCGCGGACGGCATCCATCCGACCGACGCGGGCTACGGGCTTTTCGCCGACTCCCTGGCCCAGTTCAACCTGGTGCGCAACGGCGACTTCGAATGGGACGATTCGAACACAGCCTGGGTCAACTGGGGCAATAGCGGCTACACGGCTGCGCAACGGCTGAGCGGCGAGCGCTCCTTGCAGGTGGGCCCTGGCGCGGGCGGGCGGGGACAGTCCCTAGGCGGCCTCGCGGTCGGCGGATGCTACCGATTGACAGCCTCGGCACGCCAAGTCGGCACGGCCGGGATGGCCTGGTTCGGCATCACCTTCTACGACGAAGCGGGAGGTGAGGTCAGTGCGTACCAAAGAACGATCGCATCGCGTGAGTTCGCTGAGCTGTCTTTGGATGTGAGCGTGCCGGCCGCCTACGCCAACGCCCTAGTCTGGACCTGGAAAGACGAGGCCGGGTTCGTATTCCTCGATCTGGTGTCCCTGACGGCCGCCAACAGCTGCAGCGCACGCGGCGAGGTTGGCTGACGGCAACCAGGTAACCACCGACCAGAGACCTCGGGGACACGGCAACACGCGAGCCTCCCTTCCCTTCGGCGATGGACATCGACCGACCCCATTTTTCCTTAGTGGCGTCAACCACCACCTCCTTGTGTCAGGCGACCGCAAGCGCCGGGCTCGCGTGAAGGCGGTGTCGGCGGAGCACCGGTGCGACTAGCGCACCGCCGAAACCAACGGGTGACACAAAATGGGTGATGCTTGCGCTTGTGAGGGTAAGGCCGGACAGGCTTCCAGCCGACCTGACGGATCAGGTCAAGCTTACCCAACGAGGGCGACGAACGATGCACTCGACCGATCACACCCACAAGGCTACGCCGCACGCGACGATCACCACAATGCCGCGGTCGATGCCGCGTAGAACACGCCAGCCCGTGACCGCGCCGAACTCCGGGACGGCCTACGAACGCAAGGCGATTCTCTCCTTGTTGCAAAGCGCCGTGGCGGACATCGACGGCTGGCACGGCGTGGACAAGGACGACTACCTTGGCTCAGCGGCCCGGCTAGGCAGCGATCTGCAGTTCGATCTCGCGCGCATCGCCGCCCTAGGGGCGGCCTTGCGCTGTGCACTGCCGTCGGTGGCGCCGGCGCGGATAAGCTACTGCGTGTTGGCGGCATACGATCGCGATGCCTCGTTGCACGCGCTCGCAAACGCCCTATCGGGGATCGCCGGGCGAGCGCTGACCCCAGCGCAAACGCTCCGACACCCCACGCCAGCCCCTGCGGTCGCGGGGTAGTCTGTCGACTAGAGCGGCCCCAGCAAGCGCTCGAGGTGCACGGCGTTGTAGCCTGTGTTCAGGTGCGCATGGCGTTGCCAATCCGCACGCAGTGCGCCGACCATGTCGGGCCCAGATAGATCGAGCATGGCCTGCGCCGCTGCCCTCGCAGAGCGATCGAAGGCGGGGTCTAGCAAGCGCATTCGCAGGGCAGGAACGCTCGCGGCATCGGCCTGCTCCACGAGATAACGGCTAACCACCCCGAAGTCCGTGTCGCCCGACGTCATGATCGCGGCACGGGCGAAGGCCAACGCCTCCCCAACGTTCACGGCCCGTACGAGATCTAACATCGCCGCGAGCGCCCGCTCCCGAGGTATCCACAACTCCTGTACCCACGCAGCCCCGAGCCGTCTCAGATCCGCGGCGGACAGCTCGCGGTAGTGATCATCGATAAACGCGCGGTCGACCGCCTGTACCGTGCCAGTCCATTGGTCCAGCAACTCGCGGGTGATGCGCATCGTGCTCGACGGGTTCGTCGCCACCATCCAGCGCAGCGCGGGGGCAGTCATGCGGTGAGTCTGTTCATAGTAGCGACTCATCAAGGGCAGCCACGGTTGGGCGGGTTGGCGGAACAGGGCCCCGGCGGCTGCCTCTTGGTGCAGCTGGCGCTCGCGATAGCTCAGGGGCGCCTCCAGCGGGTAGCTGAGCCAGTACCCCGCAGGACGTGCCCCCGCCGCGCCCGCCGCATCCGTAGCCTCGCCGAAGCGGCGTGCGGTATCGTAAAACCTGTGCCATAGGTAGCTACCATTTTTCTTCGCTGCCTGCTGAAACCCTGTCAGCGCATCCGCGAGTGCGGGGTGAGGGAAATGGTAGATCGCCGTCAATGCCTCTAAGGGGGCGCTCAGCAAGGCGTCCTTCAGTTGCGGCACGTCGGAGGGTCTTGTAGGCGCGCTAGCGCGATGAGCGCTGCGGGCTGTACGGCAGCGAGCTCGATAAATCTCGATTCGGCAGTCGCTTCAGGAGAACATCAAGTGCGTAGAGCCTAGTGTCCTGAGTTGGAAGTTCGTTGATGAATTCGCAGGCGAGGTTTTGTCCCTGAGCGCGGCGCGACGACGAGCGTGGCAGGTCCCTCGGGAGGAGGAACAACGTGTTCAGGGGCAAAAAGGTGCCGCGAAGTCATCAACGAACTTCCAACTCAGGACACTAGAGTGGGTCGCTTGGTAAATAAGGCAACGCTCAGTCTGCGTAGGGGCAGCGTCAGCAAAGCGCGTCGCGCAGCCAATGGCATCGCCATTGGCAAGCGATGCAACGCCGCGGACGCTGCCCCTGGGCAGATCCGAAGGGCGAGTAGCTGAGCGTCACCTCATTTACCAAGCGGCCCACTAGCCACCGGATTCGGGTCTTGCAGCAACGGCTCGAGCACCTCGTTGCCAGCCTGCGCATCCAGCAGTTCGAACGCACGGTAGGTGTCGCTCTTTCCCCCACCCATCCCAATCGCCGCCGAATCGAAGGTCTGCGCTCGACGCAGAGCGCAAACAGCGCTCTGCACGTCCCTTGGGACCGACTCGGGGATGGCGGCGAAGGCGGTCATGCCGATCACCAGCCCGCAGACCAGCGTTGCCCCCGTTTGCAGCTTTATGTCGCCTCCGCGCGAATGCCTCTGACCTTGGGATGTTCTTAACGCAGGGAACGTCGACACCGGGTTGCAACCGACGAGGAGAAACGCGTGTATCCGATGGACGGTGCCCATCTGCGGCGTGCCGGTCATGCGAGCCATTACTGGGCGAGCGTCTCGGCGACCCCGCGTACGAAAGGGCCCGTTTGGTGAGCCGCCACATAAGCCGCCGCCCCGTGTGGATCTACCTGACACCCTCCGGCCAGGCAGCGCTGCATGGCATCGGCGATGGCAGTGGGGTCGGTCGTGTCGACCACCAACCCGAGGCCGTGTTCTGTCGCGAGGTGGCCGAGCAGGCCGTAGCGCTGGGTGATCAACGGGGTGCGGGCGAGGGCTGCCCAACTCAAGATGCCGGACGAACCCACGAAGCGCTGGTAGGGTGCGAGCACCGTGTCCGCCGAGTACAGCAGGCACGACAGCTCCTCCGGCTCCAAGAACCCGTCCTCGACTCGCAGCCACCCGTCTACCCCGACCGCGCGCTGCACCTGCTCGTGCACATCCCACAGACGGCTGCGGATCGGCTCCTCCACGCGACCGGCCATGATCACAGCGCTGCTCGCGAGGACATCTCTCGGGAGGTGATGCAGCGCCTGCAGCGCACGGATCACCCCCTTGCGCGCCTGGAGCGCACCGAGCAGTACGAATAGGTGACGGTTTGGCGGCACGCCCCAGCGCCCACGCACTTGAGCCTGCATCGCCGCGCTCGGGGCGAGCTCACTGACGATGGGATCGGGAATGTACTGGACCTTCGGATGCCGCGCCCAGGCCGAGTAAGTCGGATCCAAGGTAAGCACGCGAGCGAGTAGACGATTACTCAGCATGCCTGAGTAGAGAGCCCGCTTGCGCAATTCTCGAAGGTGCTCCGCCGCACGCGCCTGCGTCGCGAACACCTGTGCGTAGTGCTGCGACGGACGGAACAGGATCCCTGAGACCTTTACCCCGGGTCCGATGCGCGCCCCGAACGCGAGCGGCAACTGCACGGCATCGATACAGAGGAAGTGGACATGGCTGGCACCTAGCCGGCGGGCGTGGGCGCGCGCCACCTCCCAGCGGGCAAGGGCACGACGCCACTGGGACGGGGCAAGGCAATGCTCTGCCTCGCGACGCTCAAGCGCCTCGAGGCGCACCCGGTGCGCGCCTCGCTCCAGAAGACTCCCCCCGCTCGCCTGCGTCAGGCGCTCGTACAGCTTCGGGTGCACGAGAAACACCACGCCCATGCTCGCCGCCTCAGCAGCAAGACCAGCCGCCAGCAGGCGGACCCAGTCCTCCTGGTGCCCGCCCCACTCCGGTTCGAACACGAGCACTCGAGGTTGGCCGCGGGCGGCAGCGATGTCCCTCCCGGCGCCCTGCTGCTCAGGGGCTTGCAGAGCGGTCCCCCTGGATGCGCATTAGCGGGATTGGCTGGACCGACGCCAAGGAGCATCCTTCGGCGTTGGATTGGCACTTAGGTGCAGAAGGGCAGCGCAAAGCACACCCAGCTCCTTTCGAGTCGCGCGTGGGAATCGATGGCGCATCAGGCGGGTTTCCGTGTCTGCTGAACGGGCCCAAGCCTAGCATCGGCGAGTGCGACCGCGCACAGCGCGTGCGCCAAAGACGACAAAGCCCCGGCGCAGGGCCGGGGCTTACCTAGTCGGTCTTGCGAATGACGCCGGCCTCACCGACGCCGTTCACGGCCCGCGCAGCCGCCTAGGAGCCGACCACGCCACCGTCGCGCTTTTTCAGCACGATGGTGCAGTCGCGGGGGATGGTCACCCCATCTGTCATCGCCGGGAAGTTGGTGTTCTGGGGGTTGCCGTCACCAGGGTGCTGCATGTTGGTGAAGGCGGTGCGCAGGTCCGGCGTAGTGGCCCAGCCGGTAATCTCATCGCTGTTCACGCCTACGAATAGGCGCTTCGGCGTCGGGTCCTGGCCAGGGCCGAGATTCTCCGTCGTGTCGAACACGGTCAGCTGGTCCTGCAGGCCATCTGGCTGGCCGCCGTCCGTGCCGATGAACAGTCGTCCCTCCGGGTCGACATAGGCCGCGTCCGGGTCAGTGAACACCCCTTCGCTCTCGCGCGTGCTGGAGGCGAGGATGTAAAAGTCCCAGGAGAAGTCCTGGCTTTCCGGATCGCCGCCGAACTCGCGGGTGCGGATGATGTGACCGTCGTTGTTCGGCACCTCGCGGTTGGCCGCATTCTTCTCCGTGCGGTTGGAGTTGTTGGTGAGCGTCCAGTAAACGGTGTTGTTCTGGCCAATCGAGGTCCACTCAGGGCGATCCATCGGCGTCGCACCGACCAGGTCGGCGGCCTGCCGTGCGTTCACCAGCAGCTCTTCGTCCGTCGCGAAGGCCTCGCGCAGGGTAGGATTTCGACGGGAGAGTTCGATCCAGCGCCCGCGACCGGTCACGAAGAAGCGAGCGACGTACAAACGTCCCGAGGCCAGCGGGCTGATGCCGGCCTGGATGGCGTCTTCCCATCGAAACTCGCTAACGAACTTGTAGCAGTAGTCGAAGCGCTCGTCGTCACCCATGTAGCAGGCGACCTTGCCGCTCGGGGTCTCCTGGATGGCGATGGCTTCGTGCTTGAAGCGGCCGAGAGCCGTGTGTTTGACCGGCGGCTGATTGGGGTTCTGCGGGTCGATCTCTACGATCCAGCCGAAGCGGTTGGACTCGTTCACATAGTCCTTGTTGGAGATGTCGAAGCGAGGATCGAAGTTGTACCAACCGTAGCCGAAGCCGTCCGCGTCGAAGCCGTAGCGCGCCTGTGACTCGGTCAACTGGTAGTTCGGATCGACGATGCCGAAGTAGCCGTTGAAGTTCTCTTCGCAGGTCAGGTAGGTGCCCCAAGGCGTGAAGCCGCTACCGCAGTTGTTCACGGTGCCAAGCGGCGGGTTACCCGCGGGATTGACCAGAAACGGCGAACCGGCGACCGGGCCATCAAAAGCCACAGGCGTGTTCACGGTGATGCGACGGTTGCGATCGTCGAACACCAGATCCCAGCTGCCCTGCTCGTCCTCGGCGATGCGCACGACGGACACGCCATGACCGGCCTGGGACAGGCGCACATCATCGAGGTTCTCCGGATCGTCCTTGCCGAGCAGGTGGCTATCCGTACCAAACTCGTGGTTGATGCAAAGCATGCCGTCACTGGTGGCACCCGCTTCTGGGAAGAACCACATGCCGTCGTGGCCGATGCCGACCATCAGCTCCTGCTCAGCCGCCGTCGGGCGCGTGTTGGGGTCGCCCGTGTACTCGGCGACGCCAGGCACGATAGGGGTGCCCCACGGAATCAACACCTGGAACTCGTAATCCGAGGAGATGACCGGAACCGTGCCGCCCTCGCTCTGTGCGGTGTATTGCTCGATGGTGACCGGCTCGAAGTTCACCAATCCCCCCTCGACCTGCTTCGCCTCGGGGATGCCGGTGCCCTCGCTATAGCCAGCGAAGGCCTTCGGGGCGAGAAAGCCAGACACGGCGGCGGCAAGGCTCCCCGCCATCACGTCGCGGCGCGTAGCCGCGATCTCGGCGAACGTTGTGTTGCCTGAGCGGTTGGAGCCAACGCTCTCTTTTTCGTCGTGGATAGCAGCGTTGTCGCCGCCCAGCTTGGTGCTGATCATCGAAGTGTAACCCCCATAGTTGTCTCGTGCGCCAGCGCGGGCCGGCGCGGCGAGAAGGAGTCTACGGAGCAAGTGTTGCGCGTAGTTTGCGGCTACAAGTCGCTACGCTTACGGGGGAATTTCAGAAAAAAGTCAGGATCAAGACAGCGAGAAGACGACGCGAAGACACCGAGCAGGGGATCAGGGCTGACAACCCTGAGCTCAGGGTTGGCGACCTAAAGGGACTTCCTCATCCTAATGATAGTGTTCGGTTCGCCGTTGGCGCCGGGTTGATTCCAGCGCTCCACCTCGCGAAAGCCTCGCGCCCTGTAGAGAGGCTCTCCCGAGATGGTGGCGCCGAGTTCGATGGCGCGAAATCCCGCCTCGCGAGCGGCCTGCTCGCCGAGATCGATGAGCAAGGTGCCGATGCCGCGTCGGGTCCAGTCCGGGTGCGTGTACATAGCGCGAATGCGGGCAGGTTCGGTGCGCGGATCGCTTAAGGAGTCGTCACGTCCCACCGTGTGGTTGCCGCCGAAGAGCGTGCGCCGCTTGCCCCAACCGCCACAACCCACCATCACGGCGGCCCTATCTATCTCGCATTCGATGACAAAGTAGGTGCCGTCTTCGATCAGCGTCTGGTCGACACCCATGGTTTCCTTAGCTGCTTCGATCTCGGCGACAGAGAGATATGCGCGCATGTTTCCCTCGATCGCCGCGAGCATGAGCGCTTTGATCGCGGGGATGTCGGCATTGGTGGCGATGCGGTGAGTAAACATGAGGACGATGGTAGCGCGCCGTGTGCCCGGACGTACTGCCGGAACGCAGGGCGTCCCGCCGTTGCGGAACGGCCCTACCTGGGCGAGGGCACCACCACGGTGGTCGCCGGTTCGCCCAGACCAACTGACGTCTCTCTGCTATCGATGAAGGTCACTTCCAGCTCGGGCACATCGCATGTGCACGGACGTATAGGTGCCGAAGTTGGTGTCGCGCCCCTTGGCGTTCTCGATCCCGTGCCCTCGTGCAGCGCCACGCTGGCCCCCCACAGGGCCGCGCCCTCCACCTGTGCCCGGCCACCGTCTGGGCTCACGACCAGACCGGCATCGGTTGCCAGCGTGAACTTCTGCAGCTTCACCTCTGCGCTGTCGCGCACTACCTTCACCCGCGCAACGCACGCGATCCAGTCGCGAGAGTCATGGACGGTGCAGGCGTGCTTCGACTCATCGTTGACGGTGCAACGCTGCAGCGCCAAGGCCGCGCTAGTGGGCCGCTTGGTAAACAAGGTAACGCTCAGTCTGCGTAGGGGCAGCGTCAGCAAGGCGCGTCGCGCAGCCAATGGCATCGACACGCCACAAGCAAGCGGCAACATCTGCTCGTAGCGAGGGTGCCCGGATTGCCCGCTTGTCTAGACAGGGACAGCCCGATGAAGACGATCACTGTTCGCCACAGCCGCGCGGAGGACGTCGACGCGGTCGCCGCGATCTACGACGCTCAGCCTACGCCAACACGCTCCAGCTGCCGTACGTCTCCCGCAAGGACTAGCAGGCTCGATGGGAGCGGATGCGGCCACCAGGAGCGTACAGCTTAGTGGCGCAGTGCGAGGGAGAGGTGGTCGGACAGATCTCGCTCCTGACCCAGGAGCAGCCGCGGCGGCGCCATGCGGGCACCTTCGGCATCGGCGTGCTGGCGGCATATCAGGGCCAGGGCGTTGGCAGCGCCCTGCTCGGCGCCGCCATCGAGATGGCGGACAACTGGCTGGCCCTACGGCGCCTGGAAGCCGAAGTGTACGTGGACAACGAGCCCGCCTTGTACCTCTACCGTAAGCATGGCTTCGAGGTGGAAGGCACGGCGCGGGCGTACGCATTTCGCGACGGCGCCTACGTCGACGCCCACTTTATCGCCCGGCTGACGCCCCAGCCTTAGGGTGACTCGGTCAGGGTGGCTGGCGCCGGTCGGCGCTGCTCGGTGATCAGCCGTTCGAGCTTATCGATCGCGGCCGGGGCCGACGCGGCAAAGCCGTCCGCGTCCACCAGGTCCATCACGTCCGGCTCCTCGCTCACGATATGACCGCTGACGATGATATGGCCGTAGGGACGCGCCACGCGCAACGCGATCACCAGCTTTGCAAGGGCCACCAGCTGCCCCGGCCGACTCACCGAGACGCCGATGATCACGTGATCGCTGCGCTCGAGCCCCCGCACCAACTCCTCTTGAGTGTCAGGGAACAGGAGCTGAATGTCCCAGCCCCGAGCGCGGAATAGGTCGGCAGCGATCGACACGCCGAGCGTGTGCTGATCGCCGGGCATGGTGGAGAACAGGGCGTGGCGACGCACATCGAAGGGCTGCGGCGCGAAGTGAAGGCGCAGGCCACGCATGATCACGTAGACACGCCCCGCGGCGACCGTCATCTGCCAGAAGGAGATCTCGTCCGCTTCCCAGCGCTCGCCCAGGCGTCGGGCCGCCTCGCCGAGGTAGCCCAGGTACAGGGCATCCATCGACGCGCCATCGGCTTGTGCCTCGCTGATCATGTGAGTGCCGGCGAGATCATCATCGCCCACCAAGGCGTCGCAGAACCGGTCGAGTAACACGAGATCGGGTGACCCCGGCGGCAGCGACTCTGCGCGCAAGCGGCGCGAGAGCTGGGCGAGCACCTCACTGGCCACCGAGCGCAGCGCATCCGGGTCGAGCTTGCGTCGCTGCGAATGGTGGACGTCGAGCGCCCGTTCGAGCGCGTCTCGATCCAGGGCAGTGGTAGCGCCGCTTGTGTCCATGAGGGTTCTCGTGTGGCCGAGGCCTTCGCCGGGAAGCCGCCGGCGGCGGGCATCGGGGTGATGGCATTGCGCCCACCACAAGGATTGCCGCTATGATCATCGCGAATTACGTGAAGCCGGTCAATCGATTCCGGTCACCATCGGGCCCGTTGGCCAGCGCCGCTGGGCCAATGGCGGTCACGCGGACCCGCTAGGGCCCCTAGGACACGGGGCCTGTATCGGTGCTACTGCTTGCGACGCCTACGTTTTTTCCTCTGCTCGCGCTGCTCAGCAATCGCCGCCTCGACCCACTCGACGCCCTCCTCGTCGACAGCGAAGAGCGCGTCCGGGCGGCAACGCGTGGTGCCCTCCAGCAGGCCACCGCGGGTGAATTCTCCGTGCCCGTTGAGGGCTCTAGGGCCTAGACCGGAGTTCGGCGGCGGCGCGGCACGCAGCAGGTCCGTGCGCGGTTCGAAGGCGCCGTTCTCCTGCTCCGTGACGATAATGCTGTCGCTGCGCAGGCCCGGGCAGGCTCGCTTGAGGGTGAGCAGATACGGCCCCGAGCGGGTGCGGACCAAGATGAGATCGCGGCTCAGGGGAGTGAAACTCTCGATGTCACGCCAGCGAACCGAGTCCGCCGCCTGCGCGCCCTCGGGCAGGAAGATCCCGGTGTCGAGCTGCGCGCTAAGGGAGGCGGGGGCGGCCAACAAGCATAGCCACCAAGCGCGTCGAAGTCGGTGGAGAAGTCCTGTGCGCATCGTGGGACGGCTCATCGCGTCAGCCCTCAAAAGACCCGAGCCCCACCCTAGCAGCCTCAGAACCAGAAGCGGAAACCGCCCACCAGTCTCCAGCCGGCAGGGTCAGCATCGTCTTGGCCTCCACCAGCTCGTGCCCACACTGCGCCGATATAGGGGGCGAACTCGCGGCGCACTTCGTAACGCAAGCGAACACCGGCTTCCACATCGTTAGGCCCATCGTCCACGCGCCGCGACGCGTCCTCGGTCAGGGCCACGTTCAGCTCCACCCGTGGCTGCAGCAACAAGCGCTGGGTCAACCGCAGTTCGTACTCCGCCTCCAGCCGGGCGCTCAGATCGCCACGATCGCTGAGAAATAGGGCCGCATCCAGCTCGAACCAATAGGGCGCCACGCCCTGCACGCCCAGGGTGGCGTAGGTGCGCAAGGGCGTTGGCTCGAGGTCCATGCGTAGCCCCATCTGCACGTCCCAAAACGGGGCTACCGCCCGGCTGTAGAGCGACTGCAGCTCCACCTCTTCGAAAGCACCTTCGCCGTGGGCGTAGTCGCCCTCGCTCTTCCACCACCACTTGCGCAGATCGCCGCCGTACCAGCCCTGGGCCTCCCAGACCGTATTGTCATCGCCGTCGCGCAGCTGTGTCTCGAGGCGCTCGCCCAAGACCAGGCCCACCAATTGGTTGCCGTGGCTGGCGTAGAGGGCCTCGCGGGCCGTTGCCATGCGTGCGTCGTGGTCGTGATCAGCTGCGAATGAGGTCTCGGCGGCAAGGCAAATCGCGCTCGGCAACCACAAGGCGCCCGCGCAAGCGAGCGCTGCGCCTATCGATCTCATACGGTGTCGCGCACGGAGACGATGCGCATCATGCCAGCGTGCATGTGGTAGAGCAGATGGCAGTGGAAGACCCACTCGCCTGGCTCGTCCGCGGTGATGTCGACGGCCATCTTCTCGCCCGGCTTCACGACCACCGTGTGTTTGCGGGGACGGTGGGCTGGCGGGGCCTCGGTAACCAGTTCGAAGAACATGCCGTGCAGGTGGATCGGGTGCGGCATCATGGTGTCGTTGACCAGGCCTAGGCGCAGACGCTCGCCGTAGCGGAACACGATGGGCTCGCGGACCTCGGCGAAGCGTCGGCCGTCGAAGGACCACATGTAGCGTTCCATGTTGCTCGTGAGGTGCAGCTCCATCTCGCGCTCGGGCGGACGAGGATCGGGCACGCGCTGCAGGCTCTTGAGGTCCGTGTAGACGAGGACGCGATGGCCGACGTCCTCGAGGCCGGCGGGCGGCTCGTGGAGGCGGTTGACGGGGTTCATCGCCAGGCTGACGACGCCGGGGCCCTTGGGGTGGTCGTGGCGTTGGGGGGCTTCTAGCGATGCGGCCATCGCGGCGCTGTCCAGGGCTTCGCTGCCCTTCGTGCCATGGTGCATCTTGCTGTGATCCATGGCGCCGTGCTGCATCGCGGCGTGAGCCATCTTCTCGTGCCCCACCGCACTGTGGGCCAGCTTGCCGCTGGTATCCATGGCGCCGTGGCCCCTGTCGGCGTGGTCCATCGCCATGTCCTTCATCGTCAGCGTGGGGCGTGGCCGCAGGGGCGGCACGGGGGCCGTCATGCCCATGCGCGGGGCGAGCGTCGCGCGCGCAAAACCGCTGCGATCGTTGGTCTCGGCCACCAGCGTGTAGGCCCTATCCTGCGTCGGCTGCACGAGCACATCGAAGGTCTCGGCGGTGCCGATTTGCAGTTCACCGACCTCGATAGGCTGCACGTCCTGACCATCCGCCTGCACCACGTTCAGCGGCAAGCCTGGGATGCGCACGTTGAAGATGGTCATCGCCGACGCGTTGATCAGGCGCAGGCGCACGCGTTCGCCCAGGGCGAAGAGACCGGTCCAGTTCTCGCCCGGCGAGTGGCCGTTGATCAGGTAGGTGTAGGTGGCGGCGGTGACGTCTGCGATATCCGTGGGGTTCATGCGCATGGCGCCCCACATGGTGCGATTGGCGAAGGCGCGATCGAAGCCCCGCTTCGCGGCCTCGGCGATGAAGTCGCCCACCGTGCGTTGCTGAAAGTTGTAGTTATCACTCATCTTTTTCAGCTTGGCGAAGATGCGATGGGGGTGTTCGAAGCTCCAGTCGGACAGGACGATCACCAGTTCGCGGTCGTAGGCCACGGCGTCGCCGTTGCGCGGCTCGATGACGATCGGGCCGTAGTGACCCTGCTGCTCCTGTAGGCCCGAGTGGCTGTGGTACCAGTAGGTGCCCGCCTGGCGTAAGGGAAAGCGATAGGTGAAGGTCTCCCCCGGGTCGATGCCGGGGAAGGACACGCCGGGCACGCCGTCCATCCGGTAGGGCAGCAGCAAGCCATGCCAGTGGATGGAGGTGGGCTCGTCAAGGGCGTTGGTGACGCGCAGGGTCACCTGCTCGCCCTCGCGCCAGCGAAGGAGCGGCGCGGGCAGCTGGCCGTTGACGAGCACCGTATGGCCGCGGCGGCCGTCGATGCGCGTGTGACCCGAGGTGACGCGCAGGTCGAACTCGGTGCCCGCGAGCACGCGCAGGCCGCGCAGATCCGTGCCGTGTCCGCTGCGAGCCCATGCCGGCAGTGCCACCAGGCCGGTGAGCCCTGCCATCCCCTGCAACCATTGCCGCCTGTCCACCCGAACCCCTTGATACCCTATACTGGTAAGGGGTATAAAGTAATCGAAGCAGACCATCAGATTCAAGGACGCATGCACGAGAGCACACCCGCCACGATCAAGCGCCTGAAACGCATCGAGGGTCAGGTGCGGGGCGTTGCACGAATGCTGGAAGAAGAGCGCTACTGCATCGACGTTTTGCAGCAGCTGCAGGCGATCAAGGCCGCCCTCGGCAAGGTGGAGGACGCGGTGCTGAAAGACCACACCTCCACCTGCGTGGCGGCAGCGATCGCTTCAGGCGACGAGGACGAGCAGCAGCGAAAGTTCGCCGAGCTAGTGGAGCTGCTGGGGAAGTACCGCCGCTAGGGGGTCGGCGCTCCGGCCGAGAGCACGCTCCCGGCCAGAGGTCGGTCGATTAGATCTGCGGGCCGGCCGAGAGCACGGCTTCGCTCGCCTCGGACTCAAACTGGGTGAAGTTCTCGACGAACAGGCGCGCTAGGCGACGCGCCTGGGCGTCGTAGGCGTTGCCGTCGGTCCAGGTGTTGCGCGGGATCAGCACCTCGCCCGGTACGCCCTCGCACTGGGTGGGCACTTCGAAGCCGAACACCGAGTCGGTTTGTGTGGGCGCGCTCGACAGCTCGCCCGAGTGGATGCCATCGATGATGGCGCGCGTGTGCTTGATCGACATGCGATGGCCCACGCCGTAGGCGCCCGCCGTCCAGCCCGTATTGACCAGCCAGGTTTCGGCACCGAACTGCTGAATTTTCTCCGCCAGCATCTCCGCGTAGCGCGTTGGGTGCCAGACCAGGAATGGGGCGCCGAAGCATGCCGAGAAGGTGGCGTCCGGCTCCGTCACGCCCATCTCCGTGCCCGCCACCTTGGCCGTGTAGCCACTGATGAAGTGGTACATGGCCTGCTCCGGCGTGAGCTTCGCCACCGGCGGCAGCACGCCGAAGGCGTCGGCCGTGAGCATGACGATGTTCTTCGGGTGGCCGCCGACGCAGGGCAGCTTGGCGTTGGGGATGTGCTCGATCGGGTACGAGCAGCGGGTGTTCTGGGTGATGGAGACGTCGTCGTAGTCCACCCGGCGAGAGAGTTCGTCGTAGCGGGTGTTCTCCAGCACCGCGCCGAAGCGGATGGCGTTGAAGATCTCCGGCTCGTCCTCCGCCGAGAGGTTTATGGCCTTGGCGTAGCAGCCGCCCTCGATGTTGAACACGCCCTGCTCGCTCCAACAGTGCTCGTCGTCGCCGATGAGCTGGCGCTGGGGATCGGCAGAGAGGGTCGTCTTACCGGTGCCTGAAAGGCCGAAGAAGATGGAGACGTCGCCGTCCGTGCCCTCGTTGGCCGAGCAGTGCATGCTGAGCACGCCGCGCTTGGGCATGAGGTAGTGCATGATCGTGAACACGCCCTTCTTCATCTCGCCGGCGTACTCCGTGCCGAGGATGACGAACTCGCGACGGCCGAAGTGCAGGGCCGCGCTGGTCTTTGAGGTCATGCCCGTGGTGTAGCGGTTAGCCGGAAAGGTGCCCGCGTTGAAGATCGTGTAGTCCGGCTCGCCGAAGTCCGCCAGCTCCTGCGCCGTCGGGCGGATCAGCATGTTGTGCATGAACAGGGCGTGGTAGGCGCGGGAGCAGATCACGCGCACCTTGATGCGGTAGCGCGGGTCCCAGCCGGCGAAGCCATCGACCACAAACAGGCGCTTGCGCGTGTTGAGGTAATCCAGCGCTCGCTCGCGGTTGACCATGAAGGAGTGCTCGTCGAGCTCGATGTTAACTGAGCCCCACCAGACCTCGTCCTTCGAGCCCGGCTCAAGCACCACGCGCTTGTCCTTCGGGCTGCGGCCGGTCTTCTCGCCGGAAAGGGCGACCAGGGCCCCCGCCGAGGTGATGGCGCTGCCCGGCTCGTTGCGCAGGGCCTGCTCGTAGAGCACCGCTGGCGCCGCGTTGTGCAGCACGTGATCGACGTGAATCTCGTAGGCCTCGAGGGGGTTGGCGATCATGGTCTTACACCCTTCGCATCAATAAGGGGCTAAAAGGTTACACGTGAAACTACGCAGCGAAAAGTGACGTTGGAGGAAACTCCCAGGAATTCAAGGAACACTAGGTTTCGCAGGGCTTTCGCAAGGCTCCACGGGCAGCGTACTTGCGCAACCGGCTAGGCGCCAAGACCTAGCCGAAGGGGTAAACGCCGATCAGCGCCAGGTGACCCCAAAAGGCGAACCCCGCGTAGCCCGTGAGGCCGACGACCACCAGGAGGATGTCGTTCAAGCCGCTCGCCGGCGCCGTCAGCACCGGCTCGCGCACGGGGCGACGCTTCATCGAGATACGGTCTACCACCGCCCAAGCCAGGAAGGACCCGAACAGGATCAGATCCGGCAAGGCGCTGTTCACCAGGAGGTGGGAGAACGCCCACAGCTTCACTGCCACCAGCTGCGGGTGCTTAAGAGCCGTCTTGATACGCCCCGGGAAGTACGAGGCGAAGAAGCAGATGAACACCGGCAGCATCAGCAGCGCCACCAGGTGGCGCATGAAACCTGGCGCCGCCCAGAGGGGCGCGTTCTCCAGGCGCGAGTGGCCGTAGCCGTCGATGATCAGAAGCAACCCGACTAGCGAGAGGATGCCGTATCCCGCTTTGAAGAGCACCGCATGGCGCGCCACCACGGCGTCGCGCCAGGGCAAGGCGAAGATCGACACCGAGTGCACGCCGAGAAAAAGCACCAGTCCAATCAGCAAGATCGTCATGAGGATTCCGTTTCCTATGGGCCGTAGGGAGGGAACGGAAGCAGTCTAGTCGGCGCAGCGCGCACCAACCAGCGTGGACAATACTCAGTCCTTCCGATGCATGGCTCGGACGTAGAAGGCGATCGCCACCAGGGAGAACACCGCCGCCACCAGAAAGGGCGAGCCTGGCAGCGACAGCACCGGGTCTGCCCCCGACGACAGGGTGAAGAGGCCGTTGTATAGAAGAGGCGCCAGGATCATCGCGATGCTCGTGAGCGCCGACAGCCCACCCTGCAGCTCGCCCTGAGCGTCCGCCGGCACGCGGGCCGACAGCTGCTGGCGAATCGCCGGGTCCTGCATCGCCGAGAACAGGGACGTGGTGATCATGGCGTACACCACCCACCCCACCGTGGCCAGGCCAATACCCGTGAGCGCCAGGGCTTCCACCAGCAGGGACGCCCACACCGCCAGGGCCAAGCTGATCCGCGGTAGCACCACCTGCAGCACCAGGGCCTGGGCAATGAAGGCGATCATGCCGTAGTAGGCGATGGACCAGCCGATCTGCCCCTCCGTCCAGGCGAACTTCGCCGTCGCCACGTACGACCACACCGTGGGATACACCCACGTGGACAAGGTAGCCAGAAAGAACACGGGCAGCAGCCGCGCCACCCCCGGCATGCGGGTGAGGCTCATGATCGTGCCCACGGTGGTGGCGCGGGCCCAGCTGAAGGGACGGCGCATGGACTCGGGGAGGGACTCACGGACCACGAAGGCGCCGAAGACCGCGTTGGCACCCGCCACCGCCGCGCCCGCGAAGAAGGGGAGGCGCGTGTCGATGTCACCTAAGGCGCCGCCGATGGCCGGGCCGAAGATGAAGCCGGCGCCGAAGGCCGCGCCGATCATGGCGAAGCGTTGGGCGCGCTTGTCCGGCGGGGTCACGTCCGCCACGTAGGCCGCGGTGGTGGAGAAGGTGGATGCGAAGATGCCAGCCACGGCGCGGACCACGATGAACATCCACAGGGCGTTGACCACCGCTAGCAGCAGCATGTCTGCAGCGAAGGCGATGAGGGAGAAGAGGAGGATGGGCCGGCGGCCGTAACGGTCTGACAGGGCCCCTACGATGGGGGAGAAGACGAACTGCATCAGGGCGTAGCTCACCAGGGCGACGCCGCCCCAGAAAGCCGCGTCGGAGATGTCGCCGCCGGAGAGCTCCTCCAGGAGCGCCGGCATGACGGGGGTGGTGAGGCCCATGCCCATGGAGTTGATGAAGGCGGTGGCGAGGAGGAAGACGATGGCGCCTTGTTGGGGGGCCGCCTGGGAGCCAGGCGCGGCCTGGTCGCTGGCGTCTGGCTGGCTGGCGTCTTCGGTGGTCACAGGGCGGCGGCTCCGGGGGCGTCTGCGGTGGATTCGAGCGAGCGCGGCCGGTTGGGCGGGCGGAGAGCTCAGCGCGAAGGGCGATCGCGGAGCTTACTAGGAAATGGGCGGCGGGGCGTTCGATGGCGCGCGAGGGGGGCTCCGCTACTCGCAATTGGGGGGTTGAGTCCCGGATTGGAGGGCGCCCGACTCCCCTGCCCGCTCGCTGACTAGAACGCATGGGTTTGGATCGCCGCGGGCGGCTGCGTTGGGGGTTATATCGCGCCCGCGACAATTTCACGGGGGCTTTGCGGTGGGGCAGCAGCTGATAACAGCTTTACTTCCCTGGGCTTGCGCTCGACACCTAGCCTACACTCTTTGCTGGTTATACTGCGTGGGCAATTGCTGCGCACGCTACACTTTCCCAAGGCCTTTGGATGGCGAGCGACCTACGGAGTCAGTTACTTATGCGGATTAATCGCTTCCATTTGTCGCTGGTTACATCGCCTGGGAAATTGCTGCGGCGTCGATAGAATCAGCTGTTAAACGGCTTGATACGCGTGCCTCTCGATGACCTAGAGACAGCATGGGCGTCCTATGAAGCCGCCGAGCTTGACCGAATCAGGAACGTCACTTTGACCCGGCTTGAGGCCTTGATAGCGGCTCTTAAGCAACTCCCCGAGTCGCAAAGGTTCGAGTGGGCGAAGGACATTGCCGAGAGAAGTGTTGATGGCGAGCTTCAGACGCCGGTAAGGATGCCTCTTTTTCGGGAGGTTCTTTTCCCGGCGCTGGTATCTGGGATTCAGGCAAAGGAACCGGGCTGTGCTCGCTGGCTGGCTGGCTTCTCTCAACTCTTCTACAAGCACAAGGATGGGCAGCCAAGCCTCAGGGCCGAGCATCGATCTGAGATCGGCTTATTGAAGGAAGCCCTTTCGCTCGACCCCGAAGATAGACTGGCGGCTTCGCGGCTCCTCAAGGCGATCGCCTGGCAGCTCGAATACGCGATTCATGAGATTCCAGCCGGCGTACTCGTGAGCTATGGTCTCTCAGCCATCGACGGGTGCGCCGAATTGATGCTCCAACTCGGGGAGTTCGAGCAGCTCGCTGTCAGGTGCGATCAAACATCCAGTTACCAGGATCTAATCGACGAGTGTCGGCTGCATTTTCGCGAGTACGCGAAGTACGCGTCCGGAAAAACTGGATTTGGTAGCTATGCAGAGTATCTTGAGAGCATCGGGTTCGCCGGATGACATCGAGTACCCCTAACGAAGTACGGACAGTCAACCTGACGCAGGCGCCGTTTAACAAATGCCTGCAGCTGTCGCTTGACCCGGGCACCACTCCGGCTACCGCCGGAGCGGCACCCGCCTCAAGCGCATCTGAGGCGAAGCGTTACACAGCTCGGAGTGGGTCCTCTGTTCGGTGGGCATTAGAGTCTCCCGCAAACTGCTCGGGTAGAGCTACGGGAGGGTGACACGGCTCAGCTGATGACCGCGCCAACGTGATAGCGTGGAGGCCTGAACCATCGGATAGAGGATAGAGCGGTGAGTCGAAAGGATGTGCTCGGGTTCCGTGTCCCGCGGGCGTTATCAATAATGCTCTTTGCCTACCTTGTGTTTCTTCTGGTGTTCGGTCTGATGGTTGCACTGTTCTTGCCTCAGATGACCGCGACCTTCGACCGCAGTTTGTTGCCAGGCTTCACGGCCTCATTTGTTGCATCGTTCTTCGAAGACTTCCTGTTCTTTGGCGTCTTGGGTGTCTTGTCGCTATACCTAGCCATGCGCAATCCGGAGGACGAAGAATTCACGGTGCGGCTGAAGTCCGTCGCAAACGGGAAGGCTGTAAACGATCGCGTAGGGGAATACTTCGTCGGCGCGTGCAGAGAGTTACTTGCGTACAACAGCGATCTGAAACTCGTCGTTACGGTAAAGCGCATGAGTGAGTCTCCTCGTGCCCTTGAGCTTCATGTGAGATTCGAAACGACAATTCGCAACATGTGCAAGGACGTTCGATACCAGCCAATCAAGGCCCAGGCCCTCGTGGAATCGGATGCATGCGTAGGCGATACGTGGGGGAGCGTTTCCTACCTAACCGTGTCCGGCGGGGAGGAAGATCACGAAGTGGTCCTTGGGGATCCGATCTCGATCGATAAGGCAGGGTTCCGACGGGAGATTCCATACGAGGTGCCCGAAGATGGGGAAGTTAAGTACCGATTACACTACTCGATCTGGAGCAAGCTGGACGAGGATATCGAGAACCTCAGCAATTGGTTCTTCACGTGTGTGTCCCGCTATACCGATCGAGTGAGTCTGGAGGTGAGTAACGAACTAGATCAGGATGTTGCGGTCGAAATAAGGTATCCCAAGCAGCCAAGAGGGTCAGATGAAACGGACACCAAGTTGGTGATCAAGAGTGAGTCGACAAAACGACCCATCCCTGAGATTCAACTGAATCCGACAGATCGTGTATACATGTTCTTTCGCGTTAGCGACTAGCAAGTGGGAGATTGAGTCGATGAGCTATTTTAACGCCAATGGTTCCCAGTTCTCTTGTGCTTCCAACACTAGGCTGACCGTATTGGTTGGTGGAGGCGGCGGAGGCGAAGGCGGCGGCTCCCGAGTGATCGGCGGTGGTGGCGGTGGTGGCGGTTGATCGGAGTCTCTATGCCAACGCGCCTAGATCCGTGTTTGACTGATCGGCAAGCTTGAGCTTCCGAAGTCAGGGGCTTTGCTGCACTGTGCGGTCTACTGTGGGTCCCGCCGCGGAGCTGTGTAACCAGGCGCAGCAGTTGTCACTTGACCCTGCTGCCACTCCGGCTACCGCCGGAGTGGCAGCAGCCTCAAGCGCATCTGTGCTTCGGCGTTAGGCGGCACAGGAGCACGGCGAGGTGAGGTACCAGCGATTCCCAGGCAATGCCCCTGGAGATTTCTACACGACGGGTGAGTGTCTCGCATGCGCCTTGCCGGAATCAGAGTGTCCCGACTGCCTTGCGCCATTGGATGGGGAGAACTGCCACACCTTCTTCCTGAAGCAACCGGAAAGCGCGGCGGAGATCGAGCGTGCTTGTCGCGCTGCAAAGGTCTGTTGTGTAAACGCAATTCGATACGGTGGTACTGATCCGGCGATTATCCGGCGCCTTGGTGGCACGTCCCTGTGTTGCGACAAGCCTATTCTTGGCGGCCCGGACTCTGCCGTTGATGGGCAGTGAGCTGGGAATGGCAGGGATAGCGCGGGTGACGCCTAACAATTACGGTCGAGTCCGACACTTGACAGCTCTCTCCCTTCGCTACCGCTCCGGTCGGTCGTCGTCAAGTGCGGCTCACCGTAGGTGTTAGGCGTCACGGATGATTTGTCCCGGCTTTTTTGGCGAATTCGTCGCCAATCCCGGGCGCTGCGGTGCACTGATGGCCCGTGTCTCGCGGCGGGGTAGAATGGTCGCCATGAGCGCAACATTCAGTCGCCGCGTCGAGTCCAGACCCGCTGTCCAGAGCGAACAGTCAGGATGTGTTGCGGGAGCACCGCCTAACCATCAGCAGCAGTGGTCACTTGACCCGAGCACCACTCCGGCTGCCGCCGGAGCGGCACTCGCCTCAAGCGCCACTGTGCATAAGCGTTACATGGCGACCATACGCTTTCGGCAGTCGCACTAGCCGCCATACCGAGTGCTCTGATAGTGCCGCAAGCGCTGCGGCGCTGAATCCCCCGCCGCGATCCGACGGGAGTTGGGCAATGCGAAGGCGGTCCAGCCGATGCACGTAGAAAAGCGAGGGGGCCGCTGCGATCTGATATCGTCAGAAAAACAGCAGCTAGGGTTTTGCGGACTGGCCAAGTGACTGCGGTCGAGGTGATGGGCAATGACCGCGGGTCATCGGCCACAAGTTACTCAGCAGTCTGAAGAGCAACGCCCCCGCCGACTGGGCGCACGAGGAAGCGCAAGGGCGTATTCGTGAAACAGACACTGCGCAAACACGGTTATCCGCCCGATCTTAGGAATGCTGCGGTGCGGACAGTGCTGCCGCAAGCGGAGGCCCTATCAGAAAAGCTGCGCGGCGTGAATTGATCACGGTTGCGTGTAGAGAAAGCAAAAGAACACCAAGATCTAATGAGCAAGGCTGCAGCAAATAACGGAGCGGGCATCCATCAGGTCGAGCCGAGAGAGACCGCGGGACGGGATACGATTGCCCGCTATCAAGCCCAGTTCCGAGCAGTGGCCTACGAGTGCCTGTCCATCCTTGCGGGCAACAGCATAGACCGCGTCTATTGCGATTACCACGATGACTTTGTTACCCGCTCCCAGGTAACCGGCGAACCCATCTATCACTTCTATCAGGTCAAGACCAAAGGAAAACGGAATCACCGGTGGGACAAGACGCACGTGTTTGGTCTCTACAAGAGGAAGGCTCCACAACCGGAAAAAATCGCCGGGAGCATGGCCGGGAAGCTATTGCTTCACACCATCCGCTTCAAGAATTGCTGTGGCAGTGTTGTGCTGCTGACCAATGTTCATTTTGACGACGATGTCGAGAACATCGCCGAGAATCTAAAAGGCGCCGACTTTGCGACAAAAGACATTAAGGACCTCATTGCAAACTTCAACGAGGCGCTAGTCAAAGACGAGCCTCTGGATGAAGAGGATATCCAGCGACTGCTGGGCAAGCTCCAACTGGTTCCGGGGGTCACTTATCTAGACCCTGATGATAGTGATTTTCATGCCCTTGCCAGGGAGGCGATCTACACCTACAGCGAGATCGATCTCCAACACACAGAGTGCGAGGAGATCATCCACGACCTTGTTGGTCTGGTAGAAGCGAAATCATTCACCAAGTTGCTTTCGGAGATGTCCGAGGACGAGTTGGACGATTCCGTCGGGATCGGAATCGCAGATCTACTCAAGATTCTTAGCATCTCGAAGGGGGCCTATGATCGCCTCCTACAAGGCGGCGACCCCAAGGCAGTCAAGAACGCCTCCATCATCCAGAGGAAACTATCGGATGCTGATGCCACGCCGGAAATGATCGAGTTTTGCTCAGGTGCCAAAGTGAAGTGGGACATCTGGTACAGGGAAAAGCGTCATTTCCTGCCGGAATACGATCTAAACCTCCTGATGCAAGAGCTCTCTTCCATCAACAACATGCTCGCGAGGAACCAAATCTCCTTCCCCCACGTCGATGAGCAAATCACTAAACTGATGACCGCACTTAAGGGTAAACAGCTCCATGCGTCCCTCTCGAAAGAGTTGCTTCTTGGCGGCGTGCTGGCCGCGCTGGTACGGGGGGAGTCATAGCAATGGACTATGAGACATTCTTCGAGGCGGTGCGCAGCAGGAAGACTGCGCTGAATTACGATGGGCAGGGGGAAGCGAACCCTCCAAGGCTGAGCAACGAAGCATTGTTTCATCTCCCGCTGCTCGCCATAGCCATTCTTGTGCTGGCGAAAGATAGACGGAAACCGCCAATCGATGAGATCGGTCAACTTGTCGGGGAATGCTTGGAACGGTCTTTCCCGGGATTCAAAGGGTCCTCACAGCATCTCGGTTGGTCTGCGAATTTGAGGATGCGAACGGTCCGCGCTCTTACCTTTCTGGAAACGGCACAGCTCGTTAGTGTAGATCAGAGCAAACGGCGGATTGGGATATCCAACGCAGGCAAGGCTGTGATCAATCGCGCGCTCGCGCTTGACTCCGACCTTGCCTACACGCTTAGGCTTATTGAAAGGCACTACAGAAACATTAGTTCTGAGAAACAAATTTCGTTAGGGCTTTGATGGTGTTGCTCAGCGTTAAGATTAAGCCGGCAGGCGAGCAGGGCTGGCAGTCCCCGATGCTCGTTTTTGGTGAGGAGCTCACCCAGCTTTTTGGCCCCAACGGGTGCGGAAAGACTCCGGTTCTTCAGTCGGTGGCGTACGCGCTCGGCTACCCTGTGACCTTCAGAGAAGATATCTACCGGCACTGTGAATCAGTCACACTGAACTTGCGTGCTGGCGATCAGGAATTTTGTCTGGAACGCCGGATTGACCGTGACTTCGACGCTAAGATTATCTTAGAAAGCGAAGCAGAGTCCTTTTTTGACGAGAAGGAGTATAGCCGTGCGTTGTTTGATCTCTTCGCCGTTGAGTGCGAGGTACTGACATCAACCCAGAACGAACCCGTCCGCCCTTACCTTGCGACATTCCTTCCCCTTTTCTACTTGGATCAGGACACCGCGTACACGAACCTTTACAGTCCGCCTGCCTCATTCATCCGTGATCAGTATGCGGAGATGGTCAGACTAGCGCTCGGCATTCCGCCCAAGCACTCGTTTGATAAAAAGAAGATTGCGATCGGCAAAAAACGCCAGCTCGCCGAGCTGGATCGGGCCGTAGTGCGGAAGCAGTCCCTGCTGGAGAACCTCGTCGCCGAGTTGCCATCGCCGCGGCGCTCATTTGCTGAGCTTCAGGCCGATATCGAGCAAATCAAGGAGCGGATTGAAGCGCTTAAAGAAAGCGAGAGTCTCAGTAGCGACGCAGATTCCGCAGTAAGTTCCATGATATACGATCGGCAACGTGTTGCTCGCGAGCTGACGTCGGAGATGCGTGATCTTCGGATGCGTGCGGAAGGCTTCATAACTATCAAGGAAGAGATCGAAACTGAGATTAACACTCTGTCGCTCAACGAGTCGGCGCGCCGCCTGTTCTCCTCATTCGAGGATATCTGCGCAAAGGCAGAGTGCGGTCTATTCCTGACAAGTGCGGAGTCGTACGCCAAGAATCTTCTGTACCTCCGCGATCAGGTCAAAGACTTGGATCGAAATACGCAGCTTCAGAGGGCGCGCGTCACTGAGCTCGAACGTCGACTCTCCGAGGTGAAGGAGGAAATCACAGGTCTGGAACGCAAGCGAGAACTGATTCGCTCCGGAGAGGGTATCGATGGCGTGATTGAGACCATGACGGAGTTGAGCAGGGCGATGTTCGCGCTGCAGAGAGAAGCCGACTCCGTCGAGCAACTTGAAAGCGAGCAGCGCTCTTACGTTGAACTGCTGAACGAACGCGATAAGGTGCAGAACGATCTGGCGTCTATAGGCGGTGCCGGAGGCGCCAGTGACATCAGGTTAATTGAGCTCCGCCGTGATTTGCGTGAACGAATACTGTTCTGGCTCGATACCCTCCATACCAAGAACGTATCCCGTGAGGTCCGTGTAGATAACGACTTCGGAGTTCAGTTTGGCGAAGAGAGGATTCGCCAGTTTAAGGGCAGTACGCTTGTTCGCGTGATCCTGGCAATCCGCGCTGCACTGTTCGAGCTCTACACCCGTGACCCGTCCAACCGTTTCCGCTTCTTCGTCCTCGATACGCCGCGCCAGCAGGACATTGAGGCCGTCGATCTCGGCAACTTCATTACGAGTCTGAAAGATCTCGCCAAGAGAAATGGCGCCCAAGTCATCTTTTCGACCACTGAGTATCACTTCGAATGTGATGCACGGGATCGAGAGTGGGTTCCGCAGTACAACGGTCTGGAACAGAGGATGTTTCTCGGCGTAGGAAAACCGAACGATTAGAGGTATCGTCCTGCGGGAGGGGCTCGCTCAGCCGTCCTGCGTAACGCGGAGCCACGCGGGCTTCTTCCCAGCTGTTGTCTGTCGGGCCGGGCGGTAGCGTAGTCCAAACAAGCAGACTCGTAGTTTCTTTTTGCAGTCTCGTTGCATGAAGTCGATAGGTTGCCGAACAAGACGCATCCTACTCTCTCACCCGTTTGATGCGAATTTGAAGGCGAATAGCTGGCCTGATGAGGATAAGTTCGTGCTCAAGGCAATTCTCCGGAGAGCCCGCCTAATTGCTGAATCTGGTGCCGGCAACGTGCTGCTCTACGCCTTCCTCTACGTTGTGGTCACCGTCCTCTTGGTTGACAGTAAGCGATCGAGCATCGACGTGGTTCCCATCTCAGCAGATCGCTGAACGGCTTATCAGGGGCTAGCGGGGCTGGGCCGGGAGTAGCGCCTCGATCTGCTCCACGGTGGTCGCCGCCGGCAGCTCGGTAAGGATGCGCT
>JBCCWS010000029.1 GCA_039193195.1 Pseudomonadota bacterium | reverse complement strand
GCTCGCACCCTCCGTATTACCGCGGCTGCTGGCACGGAGTTAGCCGGTGCTTCTTCTGCAAGTAACGTCAATTTCCAAGGGTATTATCCTTGGCTTTTTCCTCCTTGCTGAAAGTGCTTTACAACCCGCAGGCCTTCTTCACACACGCGGCATTGCTGGATCAGGGTTGCCCCCATTGTCCAATATTCCCGACTGCTGCCTCCCGTAGGAGTCTGGGCCGTGTCTCAGTCCCAGTGTGGCTGATCGTCCTCTCAGACCAGCTACGGATCGTCGCCTTGGTGGGCCATTACCCCACCAACAAGCTAATCCGACTTGGGCTCATCTAATAGCGTGAGGTCCGAAGATCCCCCACTTTCCCCCGTAGGGCGTATGCGGTATTAGCACGAGTTTCCCCGTGTTGTCCCCCACTACTAGGCAGATTCCCAAGCACTACTCACCCGTCCGCCACTCGTCAGCACCCCGAAGGGCCTGTTACCGTTCGACTTGCATGTCTTAAGCATGCCGCCAGCGTTCAATCTGAGCCAGGATCAAACTCTTCAGTTTAAAGGTTTGATATTGACTAGGTTGGTCACTTGGCAGTGACCGACGCTCGTCAGGGTTTGCTTCCCCAGCGAGCGCCCGCACAAATTGCCTGTCCTGATTTTTAAAGAGCGTCCGCCCTCCGTGGAGGCGGACCGACGATGGTAGCTCAGCTCGTGATGGTGTCAAGCAAACATCGGTCTGCGGGGCTGCCGTCGCCCCCCGTTCGTGCGGGGGAGGAGCGGCATTATAGGGGTGGCTTCTACGGGGTCAAGCTTTTTTTTCCAGGAGATGACAGGATCGGTGCTGCGAAAGGCTAACTCGTTGAAAAAACGGAAAAGAGAGTTTCCGAGAGCGATCGTCCGGGTGATCGCCGATAGCTGGTTTGCTGCGTAACAGCGAACCGACCTTCACCGGCCTGGATGTCGTCGGCCATCTTTACACTCGATACCGGCATCTGGCCGGTACAGTTCGCTCGTTCGCGCGTTCCGTAAAGCAGCTCGCTGGACAGGTTGAAGCAGAGTGCGTTTACTGCGAACTAGGCCTCAGTTTGACCGGCAACCGCGGCACCCGGTGGAATTCCGGCATGGGCCTTGCTTGATCAACTAGGAACTGATCGCAAGCGATGTCTGAGAGGGTTACGAAAGTGAAAGTTTCCTTTTACGCGCGACACCGACTGTCCCTTTCCACCGCGGTCCTAGTCTTGGCGGCAGGGGTCGCTCCAAGCGCAGACATTCCGCCGCGCGGTGACAGTAGCCGGCAGGCAGTCCCAGCGCCCGAGGAGAGAGCAGCTGCCATCCGAGTGCTGCGCCAGCGGGGACCCAAGGAGCGGTACGGGTTCGCCGAGCGCCGACAGCGACCGCGCTTCGCGTGAAGCTCGCGCCTTGAGTTCTCCGCCCGCCCAGCGACGAGCCCTGCCGCCGCTGGATCCAGAGGCAATTTGGGCCGATGTCTGGTGCCGGCTCGGCGAAGCCGTAGGCTCTGCCCGACACCCCTTCCACCTCGCGGTATTCGCCACGCTACGAGACGGCGCGCCCGAGCAGCGCACGGTGGTGCTGCGTGGCGTGGACCCGCAGCGCCACCAAACTACCTTCCACACGGACCTGCGTTCGCCGAAAGCTGCTGACCTCGCCAAACCGGGCCCAGCCAGCTGGTTGTTTTACGACGCCACGACACGCGTTCAGCTTCGCCTGCGAGGAACGGCAGAGCTTGTTCACCGCTCGGAAGAGGTGGATCGCCGCTGGCAGAACTCGCGACTCCAAAGCCAATCCTGTTACCGCCACCTGGTCGGGCCAGGGTCGCATCTCGACTCACCGCTCGACTACCTGCCCGACAAATCGGACAGCGGTGCCGGCACTAGGGGACGCCAACACTTTGCCATCGTGGTAACCCAGATCATCTCGCTAGAGTGGCTCAGCTTGCACCACGCTGGGCATCGCCGACTGCGCTTCACAATCGGCGATCGAGGCGTTGACAGCACCTGGCTCGCCCCTTGAACCTCGCCTTACCCTCAACGCGTCAGTTGACCTGATCTAACCCCGCCGCTAGGGTTCCAGCCAATTCGCTGAAAAATCAATAACCGGGGGCCTTAACTTGCAGCGGCGTCACACCACGGTTGGGCTAGACTTCAAATCCTCACCGTTAGCCGTGAAACGCCAACGTCATCGCCCCAAACGCCAGGTCGCTCTGGCGGGACTGGCCTCAGTCATGATGGCCGGCGCGGGCGCATGGACGATCATGCAGCGCACAGCTAGCGTGCCACCTCCGACGATTTCCGCCGCGCCCAAGGCGCAGCCCGAAGCCACTGGCCACGTGGCCGAGGCCCCCAACACCATGGTGACGCGCTCGATCCACCTACCGGGGCAAAGTAAGGCCGCCGAGCTGGCGGTCGAGGCGCCTAAGCAGTCGTCGGAGCGCGGCGAATACCCCACCGCAGCACCGAAGTCGGATCCTCCAAGTCCGAAACGCTCATCTACCTCGGGTGCCCCCAAACCCGATAGGCCTAAGGTAAGCGCCACGGCAGCATTAGTCAGCTCGGCGGAAGCACACGCGGGGCCAATCGCGATCACAACTGTCTCCCTCGCCAGCCCGATAGCCGCGACCAGCGTGGCGCCGCCGCCAAGCCAACTCACGCTCACTGTTCGCCGGGGTGATTCGCTGGATCGCCTCTTCCGGCGCAATGGACTTAGCGTAGGGGATCTACATAGGATGCTTCGTCTTGACGAGGCCGCTGAGGCGCTACGAATGGTGCGCCCCGGAGACGAGATCACAATCCAGCGAGACGGCGAGTCCGTCCTCGCCCTGACCCGACGCCTCGACGACTTTCGCCTGCTCGAGGTTGGTCGAGGCCAAGAGGGTTATGAGGCATCAGTATCGATCGACGCCCCAGAGCGCCGCGTCACCCACGCGCACGGGAAAATCACCACTTCCCTCTTCAACGCCGGCCGTGCCGCAGGGGTTTCGGACAATCTAGTCATGGCGCTGGCGGGGATCTTCGCCTGGGATATCGACTTTGTGCTCGATATCCGTGAGGGCGATGAGTTCTTGGTGCTCTACGAGGAGCTTTGGCGTGATGGCCAGAAGCTCCGAGACAGCGCCATCTTGGCAGCGGAGTTCGTCAACACGGGCGAGCGCTACCAAGCCCTGCGCTACGTAGATCCCGACGGAAAAGCCGACTACTTTACGCCGCAGGGCTTGAGTCTGCGCAAGGCGTTCCTTCGCGCGCCCGTGGACTTCTCAAGGATCTCTTCGAACTTCAATCCGAATCGCCGCCATCCCATTCTGAACACGATTCGCGCTCACCGAGGCGTCGACTACGCCGCTCCGGCCGGGACGCCGGTGAAGGCTGCCGGTGATGGCAAGGTCAGCTTTCGGGGCAGTAAGAGCGGCTATGGCAACACGATCATCTTGCAGCACGGCGACAACATCACGACGCTCTATGCACATCTATCTCGCTTCGCCTCCTACAGGCGAGGCGCACGGGTACGCCAAGGCGAAGTTATCGGCTACGTCGGCAAGACCGGCCTCGCTTCGGGCAACCATTTGCACTACGAGTATCGCGTGGCGGGAGTGCACCGCAACCCGAGAACAGTAAAACTACCGCAAGCTGATCCGATACCAAGCGCTCTGCAAGCCGATTTCGACGCTCATGCGGAGCACGTGTTGGCCCAACTGCAATTGATCCGCAACGTGCGCTTGGCGACGGCTTTGCCGGAGCAAGTCGCTAGCAGTTCAGAGAACTAACCGCCGGATTCACAGGGCATAGCAGACGGTGCTCTTACCCGTCGCCCGTCGCAGCTACCGGAGGCTGCTCCAGGAGCCCCAGCTCAATACCGATCGCCCGCAGGTAATCGGCCTCGTCCAGTAGGTCAGCGTGGGTCAACGGGTGCTCCACCAACCAGCCCTCAGGGAACGCCACACTCACCTCATTGTCGCGAACCGTGAGCTCTATCGTCGGCAACGGCGCGGGATTGCGACTGCGATTGAGGAGGACTGCCAAACGCAACAGCACGGCCGCCCTCGGAATACTCTCCCGCCACGGTAACTGCAATCGCTCGAAGAGACCCACCACGATCTTGCGCCGATGGCTACGGACTAGCCGCCCCACGAGCTCCTGCTCATGCCTGGAGAATCCGGGGAGGTCTCCGTGCTCGATAAGGTAAGCGCCGTGTTTGTGGTACTGGGCGTGCGCGACCGCCATGCCAACCTCGTGCAACTGCGCCGCCCAGCGTAAGGCGAACTGTAGCAAGGGGTCGACCAGTCCCCAGCCTTCGGCGCACTGGCTGAGAAGGGCCAGAGCGGTGTGTTCGACCCTTTCCGCCTGACGTAAGTCCACCGCGTAGCGCGACTGCAACCACCCAACAGTACGAATGCGCGCATCGTCATCGGTGTAACGACCCACAAGATCGTGCAGGACGCCTTCGCGTAGCGCGCCGCTGGAGACGCGCAGCTCTGGCACGTTCAATGACTCGAGCAACCCGAGCAGGATTGCCACACCGCCTGCGAACACGGGTACCCGTTGCGGGGACAAGCCTGGCAAATCGATGTCGTCCGCGTGCCCAATCTCGATCAGATGATCGGCAAGGCGCTGCACAGCGGGTACGATGATACCACCTGAGCGCCAGCCCAACTCTCGCAGCACCGCTTCGGTCGCCTTGATCGTGCCTGAGGCACCCACGGCTTCGTCCCATTGAGCCCCGGCCAAACGCGTCGCTAGGGGCTCGAGCTCAACCTGGGCAGCCATCTGCGCCTTGCGGAACCGCTTGGCCGTAATCTTCCCACCCGGAAAGAAGCCTTGGCTCATGCTGACGCATCCCATGTACAGGCTGTCGAGCTCGTGCGCCGTCAGCCCTTGGCCGGAAATCACCTCGGTGCTTCCACCGCCAATGTCCACTACTAGGCGACGGTGATCCCCAGCGGGGAGGGAATGGGCGGCCCCGAGGAAGATGAGTCTCGCTTCCTCGCGCCCCGAGACGATCTCGATCGGATGGCCAAGTGCCTCCTGTGCCTGACCAAGGAAGTTCTCTATGCGCTTTGCGCGTCGAAATGTGTTGGTGCCGACAACCCGTACGCGCCCGGGGCGAATCACCCGCAGACGCTGACCGAAGCGCGCCAGGCACTCGAGAGCACGCTCACGCGAATCCTCCGATAGACGGCCATCCGCATCTATACCCGACGCCAGGCGAACCATCTCGCGCAGACGATCCAACACCGCGAATCCGCCATCTACCTGGCGGACCACGAGCATATGGAAGCTATTCGAGCCGAGGTCGACAGCGGCGAGGACGCTATCGGGCATCGCTCACAAGCTCGTGGGCCGAGGCGGCCACGAGCACGCGCTGACCCGGTAGGTACGCGGGCGAAGCGCCGGCAGCTTGATTACATCGAGAACGATGAACCGCAGCCGCAAGTCGTTGCCGCATTCGGATTGCGAATCACAAACTGGGCACCCTGAAGATCTTCCTTGTAGTCGATCTCTGCGCCCTTGAGGTACTGGATACTCATCGGATCGATGACCAGCGTCACGCCTTGGTTCTCGACGCAGGTATCACCCTGCTCAACCTGCTCGTCAAAGGTGAAGCCGTACTGAAACCCGGAGCAGCCGCCCCCAGTGATATAGACCCGAAGCTTGAGAGCATCATTGCCCTCCTCAGCGATCAGCTGACCGACCTTGCTCGCCGCGGCATCGGTGAAATCCAGCGTAGGTGCGCTCATCCTTCTACCTTCCTTCCGTAACTATCCGCTGCCTATGAGCGGACGCGCTAGCTCGCCTTCTGCTGCTTTCCAAGCGCGCTCGAGGATCCCTTGGATCCGCCGGACTTGCCCTCGCCCCCATCGCCCGGGCGCTTCTCTTGGTGCGTGACCAGCACGGGTGAGGGCGTGCTCGCGCTGTTGTGGATCAGCTGTCCGTTGACCTCCGCGCCGATCGCCATCTCGATGAGATGATAGAACACATTGCCTACCACCCGCGCCGAGGCGCCAAGTTCGATGCGGCCTGTCACGGTCACGTCCCCTTGGACCGTACCATTCAGGATGAGTTGGGGCACGGCTACGCTACCTTCAACCATCCCCGTATCGCTGATCGACAAGACGGCATCCCCACCGTCTTCATTGCCGCGGATGCATCCCTTCACCTGACCGTCAACGTGGCATCCGCCACTGAACTCGATGTCACCCTCGACACGAGTGTTCCGCCCGATGAGGGTATCGATCTCCGGGGCGTGCTTTCGCGGGGAACGGCCGAACATTTGGATTACCTCAGCTGCTTTTCGCAGACCAGTCGAAAGATTGCCGGATGGCGCGATCGGGATCGTCCTCGGGACTCACCTCGACCACTACGCGATCCGGGATGAAGTCTGGCGGCAGCACCACGTTCTGCTCCAGATCCTTGAAGTAGCGGAAAGAGAACGCCAACGATGCGACTGCTTCACCGCCAGCCAGCTCCTGCGCTTTCAGCACCGCGGGCCGGCCAGAAGCTACCCCTTCTATCGTGAACTCTACATTACCGGCCACAGGCTTATCGTGCTTTGCTGCCTGGACGAGCACCAGCTGCAAGTGGTATACGCTGCCCTGAGCCCCGGGGCGCACTCTAAAATCCTGGATCCGCAGTCCTGCAACGCCATCGTCCGGTGAGACGATCGTGCGATAGAAGTCCAACTCCTCCCGCTGGCTCTGTACCTGGCGCTCCAGGTCTACCAACATCGCCCGGACCTCCTCCTGAGCCTGGCGCTCCACGCCGCGCGAGGTGGTCAGGTTAGCCAGCTCGCGCCGCAGCCGCTGATTGTCTCGCTCCCGCTCTTCTGACTGTTGCACCAGTAGCTCAAGCTCCTGAGCGCCCCGCTTCCACTCCCCTAGGCCGATGCGGCGACCGGACTCGAAAGAAGCGCCCACGGCGGCAAGCGCGATCATAGCGCCACCGAAGAATGCCGCGCGGTGCAGCCAGGGTCGACGTGGCTTTACAACAAGTTGGGTATGTCGCAAGCTCGCCGGTCGATCGGGACTGGGGCTGGCGCTGCTGGAGCTCACCATGGTGAGAGGATCATAGCGGGCCGTGGTCGAGGGAACCATCGGCGCCAAATGGCGCCATCCGCGAGCGCCCAGCGCCGGTCACAACGCGTGCTGTCCGGGAGTCGTGGATGTATTTGTGGCTGAAGGCCTTTCACCTGATCTTCGTGGTTTCCTGGTTTGCTGGGCTGTTGTACATGCCGCGTCTGTTCGTCTATCACGCGATGACGGAGGATGTGACGGGTCATGAACGCTTTCAGGTCATGGAGCGCAAACTGTTCGGCATCATGACGATCGCCGCCATCGGCGCGGCAGTCTTCGGCATCAGCATGATCGCCATTAACTCCTCGCTGCTCTCCATGCCCTGGCTACACGCCAAGTTGGCCCTAGTGCTTGGCCTCATCGCGTACCACGCGTATTGCCTACGCATCATCGGCAGGTTCAGCGTTGGCCGAGAGAAGCACTCTCACATCTGGTTCCGTTGGTTCAACGAGGCACCGGCCCTGGTGCTGATAGCGGTGGTCATCCTCGCGGTGACCAAACCCTTCTAGAGGCCGCTCAGCGGTTGACCTGAGACCCGCCGTCGAGGGCACCCTCAATTAGGGCGGGCTCGGGCTGAGCACCGTTCTTCGTTGGCGAGGAGGATCGTCGTTTGGAGCGTCGCCGGCGGCGACGCGGGATTCGCAAATCGTCAGGCCGCGGCGGTACACCTTCGGGATAGAGCAACGGCCCGAGCTGCTCAAGCGCGCGCGCATAAACGCGCTTCTTGAAGTAGATCACCTCTGCGACGGGCTGCCAGAATTCAACCCAACGCCAGCGATCGAATTCTGGGTGGTCCGTACCATCCAGGCAAACCGAGTTGTCCTCACACTGCAAGCGCAGCAAAAACCAGATCTGCTTCTGCCCGATGCAGAGTGGGAAGGAGTTCTTTCGCCAGTAGCGTTTAGGCAAGCGGTAACGCAACCACGGCTCGGTCGTGCCCATGAGCTCTACCTGCCGCCGACAGAGGCCAACCTCTTCCTCGAGCTCGCGATACATGGCCGCTTCGGGGGTTTCTCCGGGGTTGATGCCGCCCTGCGGAAACTGCCAGCCACGTTGGCCACACCTACCGGCCAGAAGTAGCTGCCCCTCTTCGTTGCACAGGATGATGCCGACGTTGGCGCGGAACCCGTCGCAATCGATGGAATCGCTCATTGGCAGGCGCTGGTCGGAATAGTCAAGATCTCCTCAAGCTCGCGCCCACCCTGCGGATGCCGGGCTGGCACTTGCAACAGCCTTCGCTCAGCTAGTGTGTCAGATTCGTGACGCCGACAACAACACGAGCGCGCGCCAAGTCGCTGTTTCTGCTCTAACCTTCCCCAACTTCGGGTGAGAAGTTGCGGCCACTCTACATAATCGACCGTAAGCGCCGGGGCTAGTCGCGGCGAACCGATTGAGCGCGCGCTGGCACAAGGCAAATCAAGCGGCGTTGCATACTCGGTCGCGGCCTTCAGCTTTAGCCCGGAACAGCGCTTGATCCGCCGCCTGTAGCAACTGACGAACGGCGTGGAGCGTATCGATGCCATCGGCGCTCAGCTCCGGGACTAAGGTGGCGACGCCAATTGAAGCGGTAACCGTGATCGCTCGGCCACTCGCCACCGGGATTGGGGCACCGCAAACCACCTGACGAAGACGCTCGGCCAGCGCCTGCGCTTCTAGACGGCGTGTGTCAGGCAGGACCACAGCGAGCTCCTCTCCGCCGTAGCGCGCACATACGTCACAAGCCCGCACAGCGCCCTGAATCCTCCTCGCCACTTCACGCAGCACCTCATCCCCTGCCAAGTGCCCGAAGGTGTCGTTGACTCGCTTGAAGTAGTCGAGATCGAGCAGCACGCAGGCGAGTGGGCTGCGCTCCCGTCGAGCGCGGGCGAGCGCCTCCCGCAAACGACTGTCGAGATAGCGTCGATTGTGCAGCCCAGTCAGCGGATCGGTGATCGCTCCGACAAGGAGTCGGTCGCGATTTAGGGCGTTTTCAAGACTGATCGCCGCGACCACGGAAAGATTGCGTAGATTGTCCGTGGCCAGATCGGGGTCAAAGCGCGCCGCCTCCGCATCGCCCAAGCAGAGGGCGCCGAGCAAGCGTCCCCCACGGCGCAGCGGCAGCAGCGCGAGGCTGCCCAGGACGCTGGCATCGTGTCGCGGAAACAGCGCAGCATCGCTCGAGCGGTAGCGACACAGCAACGGAGCCCGCAGGTCACGCAGCTGGGGGGGTAGCTGCCCCTCGTGCTCCAGAAAGCGGATCGCGTGCTGGGGGCAACGCACCTGGTCCTCTGCCGTCGCTAACAGGAGGTGGCGGATCTCATGCTCCGGGTCGATCAGCACCAATTGGGCTGCGGAAACCTTAAAGCGCCGCTCGGCACCCACTGCCAGTTCTTCGAGCAGTGCTGCGAGTCCTTCAGCCGAGAGCAGGCGATGTTCGCGCTGAGCAGCGCGACGGCCCGCCTCGTGGTTGAGCTGGGCAGTGCGTTGAAGTTGCTCGAGCTGGCTGCGCAGCTCGATGTTCTCGCGCGCAATACTGTTCATGCAACCAGTAGTAGCAGGGAGTGGGTGCCGCAAACAAGGCCCGTCAACGCAGACACGATGGCCGGTCTGACGAGACTGCTAAAGGTACCTTAACCGGCCGCGAGAAGGCCTTTTACCTAGGCCGACGGGAAGTGTGAACCAGGTCCGCAATTGGATCCGCCAGGTGGCGGATCTGGGGAAACACGGCGACGTGCCTCAGTGAAGACGGGCGTAGTGGATGACCTGCACGTCGTGTGTGTCCACGTCGAAATTTTCGGCAAGGAGGGATTCTAGCTCTTCCAGCCCGAGGGGGCCGAAGAGGTTCTCCACTTCGACAACGCCACAGTACTGAGCGGGATCGCGGTCCATACCCTCGTCGAGTACAAACTGCATGTAGAACTTTGCGGTCATGGGGAAGAAGCCTAAGGTCCGGGCTGCAAAACGTCTGTGAAGAGGCCCACAGGCATATTGCAGTTGGATGAGTCCAGTTCACCGATACTGCTCTGAACAGTCCCTATGACGCCGCCTTCGTACGGCATGTCACCGATTAGCGACAGAACACAGCTCGATATCGTCGCTCGGTGTCCGGTTGCGCCTTGGACCGCTTTGACAGCACCCCGGGCGCACCAGGCATAGTCGACGCATGCGTGCAAACCGCCGGACATCAGGCAGCGCTTACCCGTCGCTTCGGGACGCCAGCGCCGCCGGTCTCTACTACCCCGCCGGCGCTCAGGCACTTCGGCGCGCCGTAGACGACTGTCTGTGCACCGTACGAGGCCCTACGCCTCGCGCCGCGAGCGCAGTGATCGTGCCGCACGCGGGATACCGTTACAGCGGCCCTGTCGCGGCCCACGGTTTCGTTGCCCTTGGCCCAGATCATCGGCGGATACGGCGGGTGGTCGCGATCTCCAGCACGCATCGCGACCATCTCCCGGGTATTGCTGTCCCGTCGAGCGATGCACTGCTCACGCCACTTGGGGCGGTCCGAATCGACAACCTCTGGAAAGCTAATACCATTGGCAATTACAGCGGCGTAAGGCTGCTCGAGGAGCCGCATCGCGCTGAACACGCCATCGAGGTACAGCTGCCGTTTCTGCAGCGCCTAATCGGTGAGTTCAGCGTGCGTCCACTCTTGATCGGTGACGCAGATGACGTACTCTGCGAGCAAGTGATCGACGCTGCTTGGGACGACGATTCAGCGACGGTGGTGGTCGTGAGCAGTGATCTCAGTCGCTACAACGAGTACGACACGGCCCGTCGACTCGATCGTGAAATGCGCCTGGCCGTCGAAGGCAACATGCCGGAGGCAATCCAACACCGTCACGCGGGTGCCCATCGAGCCATCAGAGCCTTGCTTCGACTAGCGTCGAGGCGACAGCTTCGGCCGGCAACGCTTGCCATGCGCAACTCGGCCGACTGCATCGGTGGCGACCCCAACCGGGCCATCGGTTTCGGTGCATTCGCCTTCCACTGATCCCTTGCTTCAGCTTAGGGGCCAGGCGAATGGCAAGAGTGCCATCACCACCAACATCACCACCAGCGTAAGGGGCACACCGAGACGTAGGTAGTCGCCGAAGCGATAGCCGCCGGGCCCCATCACTAGCAGATTGGCAGGGTGAGACACGGGACTCGAGAAGCACGCTGAAGACGAGAGGGCGATTGCCATCATGCCCGTTTGCGGTGAGACACCCGCCGCCGCACAGACAGCGATGGCGATAGGCGCCATTAGGACGATCAACGCTGCCGTAGGAATGACCAAGGTCGACAAGGCCGTGAGCAAGTAGAGTCCGGCGACAACGCCCCAGCCACCCAAACCACCAAGACTGCCGACGAGCGCCTGCGCCACCCACTGCGCGCCGCCGGTGGTCTGCAAGGCCGTGCCCAGTGGCAGCATGCAGGCAATCAGGAAAATGGCACGCCATTCGATAGCCCGATAGGCCTGTTCCATCGTCAGGCAGCCCGTCAGTAGCATGGCGGTAGCGCCTATAACGGCCGCCACCCCGATCGACTGCCAGCCGAGCAACACGGGCAGCAATACGGACACGAGAATCAGCGCTGCTAGGGGGGCGCGCGCACTGACCGGCTCCTCGTCGGCGGGCTGCGTAAGCATAAGGAACTCCTCGCTACGCTCCAGCATGCGCAGCTTCTCCCGCGGACCGATCAACAACACCGCATCACCGAAGCGAAGTTCCATAGCCCGCAAGTCCGAGCGATGCGCCGTACCGCCGCGCCAGATAGCCAGCACTTCTACGCCGAAGCGTTGGCGGAAACGCAGTTCCGCGAGGGTGATGTTGGCCAAGCGCGAGCGCGGCGATAGGGCGACCTCCATAAGTCCCACGGCTTCGGACTCTAGTACGCCCAGATCCGGTTCGGCGACCTGCTCCAGGTCCAGCTCCTGTAGGCCCTGCAGCACCAGTAAGTCACGCAGGCGCCCTTGCACCAGAATGCGGTCCCCCGCACGCAGGGTCTCATCTGGCGACGGCATCAACTGCACCTTGCCCTCGCGCACAAGGCCGAGCACGCGGAAGTCAAACGCGTAGCCGATGCGGCTCGACTCTAAAGACGCGCCAACCAGGCTAGAGCCCTCGGGGACCAGTAGGGAGAACATACGATCTCGCTGACGGTAGCGATTGCGTAGTGCCTCACTTTGCACGCTCTCGTGGGGAGGCCCCTCGGTGAAGTGATCGGATCGCCGCGCCTCCTCCGCCCTCTCTCCAACGCCCTCCAGCAGCAGCGTGTCGCCTGCCTCCACCAGCTGGGTCCCTAGATCTTGACGAAAGATGTGGCCTTCGCGGCGCAGGGCCACCACGTTGAGGTCGAAGCGCCGACGCAGTGCCGCCGGATCGAGCACCTTACTAACCAGGGGCGACGAGTCACACACGGTGACCTCCAACTGCACCAGCTCCTCATTCAGGCGCTTGCGCAGGAGGGATACCTCGCGCTCGATCTGAAAGTCCTTCCAGCGCCGGAGCTCCTCGAGCTGATCCAATCGCCCCTGGACCAACAGGCGATGGCCACGACGAAGCACCTGATCTGGCGCTGGCAAGTGGATCAGCCGACCGTGCTCGAAGATGCCCACCACGACCAGGCCCAAGGCGCGAGACAGGCGCGTCGCACCGAGCGTGCGACCGATGAGCACCGAGTCGTCGGGGATACGTAAGATGGCTGATCGCTCGTGTAGCTTGTACTGCCGCGCGAGATTCCCGCGACGGCGATGGCGAGACTCAGCTCCGGTATCTCGCTCTGGCAGCAGCGCCGGGCCGGCGAGGGCGATGAACACGCTGCCGACCAGGAGCACGGGCAAGCCCACGTGGGTGTAGTCGAACACGCCGAACTCCGTAAAACCGGCGCGCGCCAGGGCCTGACTGGCGAGGAGATTCGGTGGCGTGCCGATCAATGTGGTCATGCCGCCGAGGAGCGTGCCAGCGGAGAGAGGCATCAACAGGCGGGAGGGCGCGATCGAGACCGCGCGAGATACGTCCATGACCACCGGCAGCATTAGGGCAACGACGGCGATGTTGTTCATGAAGGCGGACAGCGCACCGCTCGACAGCACGATGACCATGATCACCTGGCGCTCACCCCCACCAGCGAGCTTCAACACCTGACGGCCGAAAATCCGCGCCACACCGGTGCGAATCAGCCCCTCGCTCATGATGAACATGGCCCAGACGGTGACCACGGCAGGACTCGAAAATCCGGCCAGCGCCTCGTCAGGGCCGACCAGCCCGGTGAGTGCCAGCGCGCTTAGGACCGTCATCGCGGCCAGGTCGATTCGGACCCAGCCGGTGATGAACAGCAACAAGCCCATGGCCAGAATGGCGAAGACCAGGGCGATTTCGAGGGTCATGCGCTTCCAATCCGGAGGGTGCACCGCTACCCGAGAAGCGGCAGCTTGGCGCCGGCGGGACCTGCTCGCTTGAAGCTAGGGCACCGCGCGAGCTACCGTGTTGGCCCGCTCGTGGGTGCCTACCACTCTAGAACATAAAGAAAGCAGCTGGGAGACGATCCGATGAACTTATCCAACAAGACCGCCGTGGTACTCGGCGTGGCTGACCGCTCCAGCATCGCCTGGGGCATCGCTAACCGCTTTGCGCAAGCCGGCGCGCGCGTGTTCATCGGGTACCAGCAGAAGTTCTTCTCGCGCGTACGGATGCTGCTGCAGGAACACCCGAGTGTGGATGGCGCCCGCTGCGATGTCATGAAGGACGAGGAGCTGCAAGAGTTCTTCGGACGCTTTTCCTCCACGGGCATCGATGTGCTGGTCCACTGCCTAGCCTACGGTCCGCCCGAGGTGTTCACGGCCAAGCCATCCCAGGTCGGCGGCGATGGGTTCAACCAGACCCTCTCCATCTCGGCCCACTCACTGCTGAAAGTCTCCGGGGTCGCCAAGCCCTACATGCGCCCCTGGGGCAGCATCATGACCCTGAGCTATCAGGCGTCCTGGCAGGCCCAGCCCTTCTACGGGATGATGGGAGTGGCCAAGGCGACACTCGAGAGCTGCGTGCGTTACCTGGCAACGGAGTTTGGCGAGCAGCGAGTGCGCGTGAACGCTCTGTCGCCGGGACCCATCGAGACCCCTGCGGCCCTCGGCGAGGTGCTCGCTTTCCTGAGAGACCCCACCGCCCTCGATACGGAAGCAGGACGCGTGTTCAAAGCGCTGCTCGAACAGATGCAACACGATCCGTCGATCGCTAACGCGGACGAAGTGACGAAAGCGCGGGCGATCTGGGATCGCGTGCAGGCCCGCTTCGCGCAGGAGTCGGCCATGCCCGAGAGCGTTGATCAACACGATGTCGCCGACTCGGCCCTGTTCCTGGCCAGCGACCTATCAAAGAAGATCACCGGGCAAACCCTGCACATCGACTGCGGCATGTCCTCATCTCGCATGATGCCCATGGTCTAAGGGCGCTCGGCCCGGCAAGGAGCTGAACCCAACGGTTCAGCTCCCATTCAGTCTCCTTACCTCGCCTGCCTCGCGGCGCGCGTTCAGGCAGCGTTCATAGCCGCTGGCGCAGACTTACTCCCGACATCGCGAAAGGCCGCGCTCGCCACCCGCTACCCGTAGCGAGCAGTGCGTAGCAAGAAGGTCTTCGCGACTTTGCCCCCTAAGGAGTAAGTTATGAGCAACCATCGCAAGAGTCGACGCAGTGCGGTCGTGGCCACCCTGGCGGTGGCAGGTGCGGCCCTCGGTCTGACCAGCTTCGCGTCAGTAGCCAGTGCCCACGACCGTGTACATGGGCGGATCAGCCCGTCCTACGCCTACGACAACTACCGCTACGACTACGGTGATCGCGTCGATCGCCAGCTCGATCGCCGCGCCCTGCGGGCCGCCAACAACGGCAACTACCGTCGGGCCACCCGCCTCGATGCGCGAGGCGATCGTTTCGATCGCTACTGGGACGCGCGCCGCGGTCGCTACTACACCTACCGCTGGGACTGCGGTCAAAGGATTCGTGTGTGGCTCTGATCCCCTTCACCTGTGAGAGCCGTCAGTAGCAGCGCCCAAGTCTCCTGCGCTGCCTTCGGGCCCGGTCTACCCACCGGGCCCACTTTTTGCTGGTACGGCGCACTTGCCCAAACCCTCGGCAAGGTACGTTGGCGGGCGCGAGCCCCACACCGAATCCATCATTGATGGTCGCGGGACTCGGCGCTTGCGCGCAGCCGATCGCCTCAAAGAGGCGCTGACCTGCCGCCGCTTGTTCGCAGATCGACCCGTCCGCTTTCAGTCGGCAGGCGTAGGGAGCAGGATAGTGCCTCGTGCACAGCTGTTGCCGTCCGCGATCGGAATCGGAATCGTGAGTTCGGCGCGCCAGCGCCCGCTATGGTCAATCGCGCTTAATGCGGATTCGATGGCTGGCGCGGATAGAGAGCTCCGGGCCCCCACCGTTCAAGGCCGCACGCAGTTCGGCGCGGTCATCGTCCCAAGCTGATGCCGGAAACTCGAAGTCGCTGCTGACGCGGGAGTTGCTGCTGTAGGCATCGATATCCATAGCGACCCCCGGCGCAAGGCTTACGGTTACGCTACCCCCATGGGTGCGCAGCTCACTGTTGCCGGACGGCTGGGAGCGAATGCGCGCGTTGATGCTGCCGCCATTCGTTGAGGCGTCCACGGACCCGTAGACATCGTCCACGCTCACGCTGCCCCCCGCCGTATGTGCCACGACGTCGCCCCCGCTCGCGCCGATGCGGATCGACCCCCCGGCTGTGCGCGCGTTTACCGAGCCGCCCGCATCATCGATGCTGATCGAGCCACCGGCCGTCTTTGCCTCTACTTCGCCTCCTGCGCGTCGTACGCTGATGGAACCACCGGCCGTGTTCAGCCTGGCATTTCCGCGCGACTCTTCGAGATCGATGCTGCCACCGGCGGTCCGGGCTCGAACTTCACCCCCCATGTTGGCCATGCGAATAAAGCCACCAGCGGTGTTGACGTCCACGTCGCCATCCAGGTCATCGACTTCTATGCTGCCGCCGGAGGTGTTGACCTCGATCTCAAAGCCTCGCGGCACAGACACGCGGAATTCGATCTCCAGGTCGCGGTTGTTCCAGTTGCGGCGGCCGGGAAGTTCTCCACGCACGCGCACCTCGTTACCACGCTGGTCGAACTCCACCTCGAAGCGGTCCGCGTCGCGACCATCGCGCTCTACGCGCACTTCAACACGGCCGGAATCGTTGGATTCCACCTCGACGGCACCGACGTCTGAATCGAGCACCAAGCGGCCCGTTACGCCTACATCGAAGGTGCGCTCGATGACGTCGGCGTGAGCAACACCAGACCCGACCAGTACCCATCCGACGATGGCAAAGGCCCCGATAGGGGCGACGGTGCTAGGCACCAGTGGATTCGCGATTCTCAGCATGGTCTGCATCTCCTACCGAAGGCCAAGGTCGTGCTTGGATGCGTCCGCACCTCCAATAGTTTGAATCCCCGTCAGAGCGTTTTTCGCAAGTCTGTGATCCTTAGCGACTTCCGAGGCCGAAGTCGGCATCTCAAAACGCCGTATACTTGGGTGCTGAACGCCCGTCGGGAGCGCCACCATCGACCATCAACCGCGCACCTCCACCGCAACCTCCCCCCAAGCGGACGCACCGCCCGCGGGACCGAAGCTACCCAGCCCGCCCCCGGTATCGCTAGTGCTGCGGCGCATGGCTGGGGGGATGATTTTGATGCTTGTGGTGGGCCTGACGACCTGCGGGGGCCTTTGGAGCGCCGCAGGTGCCTGAGATCTATCGATCACCGCGACACGCTGCGCTACCGCGCGTCGATCTGCGAGGGTACCTTCTGCTCCCACTCGCGCTGCCGCTAGTCCTAGCCACAGTGCTGTCCCTCGCCCGCGGCCGAACGGACCAAGTGCTCGCCGAGCTCGCTTCCTTGGGACTGATCGGCGCTGCCGTGTGGCTCGTGCGCCGTTCACTTCGTCCCGAAACCCTGCGGGAGGCGCCCGATGTGGCGCGTCGCGCCCGCTGGCTTGGCAGTGGCGCGCTTGCCCTCGGGTGCGCCATCTGCCATCGCTTGCTGATCGGTCACAGCACGGCATTCTCGCTGCTCATCGCTGGCCTGGCACTGCTGGGAGCTTGGCTAGCCTGGTGGCCGCACGAGACCGCCGATGCCGGCAGCCGCGGAGCACCGAGAGCCGCACGTCAACAGCTCGCGCGAGCCCGCGGGCAAATCGAGCGCCTTGACGAGCTCGCCAGGCGTTTGCGCGCGCCACAACTCTCCACCCGACTGGATCGCATCGTCGCCGAGTCTCGCCAGATCCTCCGCATGCTGGAGGAAGATCCTAGCGATGTGAGTAAGGCACGTCGCTTCCTATCGGTGTACCTCGATGGTGCCCTACAGGTCTGCGAGCGCTACGAGAAAACAGCCCTTCAACACGGCGTGACCGAATTGGAGGAGAACTTCACCGAAGTCCTCGACACTATCGCCCGCGCGTTCGCCGAACAACGCGAGCGATTGCTCGCCAACGACGTGTTGGATCTCGACGTGCAGATCGAGGTGCTCAAGCGACGCCTCGAGCTCGAGGGCATCAGCTAAGGCGGCTGCACGGAATTACGCGAGGATCGGCCCTATGTCATCACCACCTAGCCCACCGACCGCCGACCACGAAGTTGCGGAGATCGATCAGGAGGCCCTGAACCGGCTTCTGGATCTCGAGGATGCGCAGTCGATCATGAGCTTCGGCGCCAGTGCGCAGCGGGAACTGGCCGGCGTCACCGATCAAATGCTCGATGGGGTCAAGAACCAGGACGTGGGCCAGGCAGGCGAGGCGCTGAACGATGTGATTGCGACCCTACGCGGGTTCGATGTGGACGCGCTCGCAACCCACAACGAGCGACGCGGGTTGCTCTCATGGCTGTTCTCCGCATCGCGGCCCCTCGCGAAGTTCCTGCAGCGCTACGAGAGCGTTCGCGGACAGATCGACGCGATCACCGATCGGCTCGAACAGCACAAGACCACCCTGCTCACGGATCTGACCCGCCTCGACCGCCTGTACCAGGGTAGCCTTGAGTGCTTTCACGGGCTCGAGGGCTACATCGCCGTGGGTGAGAGACGCCTGGCGCAGGTGGACACCGAAACGCTGCCCGGTCTGCAGGAGAAGGTCGATGCCGGCGGTGAAGTAGTGGACGCACAGGCGCTGCGCGACCTGCGCGCATCACGTGACGATCTTGAACGGCGTCTCCATGACCTGCGCCTCACCCGTCAAGTGACCATGCAGAGCCTACCGGGCATCCGGCTGGTTCAGGAGAACAATAAGGGGTTGGTCAACCGGATCAACTCCGTAGTCACCAACACCGTGCCCCTCTGGCGCCAGCAGCTCGCCACCGCCGTCGCCATTTACCGATCCAGGGAAGCGACGCGCTCAGTCGAGGCGGCAAGCGACCTTACCAACGAGATGCTCGAAGCGAATGCCCGCGATCTCAAGGTCGCCAGCGCTGAGAGTCGGCGAGCGATCGAACGGGGTGTTCTGGACATCGCGTCGGTCAAGGCGGCGAACGAAACCCTTATCGAGACCATCGAGGAGAGCCTCGCGATCGCGCAGGAGGGGCGCCAAGCGCGGGCCGCTGCGCGCGAGGAACTGCAGGCAGCTGAGGCACAGCTAAGAACAGCACTCGCCAACGCGGCGAGTCGCGAGCAGACGGAGAACACTGAATCATGAGTTTTTGGGACCGAATCCGCGGCGAATTCGTCGACGTCATCGAGTGGACCGACGACTCGCAAGACACGCTAGTGCATCGCTTCGAGCGCTACGGCAACGAGATCAAGTACGGCGCCATGCTGACGGTCCGCGAGGGACAGGTCGCCGTCCTGGTCAACGAGGGCCGTCTCGCCGACGTCTACCAGCCGGGCCTGTACAAGCTGGAAACCAGCAACATGCCCATCATGACCACCATCATGAGCTGGCCGCACGGCTTCCAGAGCCCCTTCAAAGCCGAGGTCTACTTCTTCAGCACGCGCCAGTTCACGGACCTCAAGTGGGGCACGAAGAACCCGATCATGCTGCGCGATCGCGAGTTCGGTCCCGTGCGCCTTCGCGCCTACGGCACCTACACGATTCGCATCGAGAATCCAGCCGTGTTTCTACGCGAGGTCGTGGGCACGGACGGGCGCTTCACCACCGACGAGATCACCAACCAGCTACGTAATCTCATCGTCTCGCGCTTCAGTACGATTCTCGGCGACTCGGGAATCCCCGTGCTGGATCTCGCCGCCAACTACGACAAGCTCGGCGACTTCATCAGCAAGTGGATCGGCCAGGAGTTCGGCGAGTACGGCCTCGCCCTGCCCACGCTGCTAGTGGAGAACATTTCCCTACCCGATGCGGTGGAGAAGGCGCTGGACAAGCGCACAAGCATGGGGATCATCGGCAACCTCGAGGACTACGCCACCTTCCAGGCCGCCGAGGCGATGACCGTGGCGGCCGCCAACCCCGGCGGGGGCGCCGGGGATGGCGTGGGCCTTGGCATGGGGTTCGCAATGGCTTCGAAGCTCGGCGAGACCCTGAGCACCGGCGGCAAGAGCCCCGCCGCCGCGCCTGGCGCCGCGGCGGGTGGCGACACACCGCCCCCCCTTCCGACTGAAGCTCGCTACTACCTCGCCGTCAACGGCCATCAGACGGGTCCTTTCACCAAGGCCGAGGTACGCGCGAAGATCCAGTCTGGGGAACTGTCACGAGATTCGCTCGCGTGGCGCCCAGGCCTAGAGGAATGGCAGGAAGCGGAGGGCGTTGTGGAACTGGCGCAGATGTTCGCTCAGATGCCACCGCCGCTACCGCCGCAGTAGGCCAGACATCGGATAGGCGGTAGATGCTCCCACGGTCTTGAATCAGAATCAGCACCACGCCGAGACGCAAGAGTCGACTCAGGCGCGCCCGCGGATGAACGAGCGCGCATTCGAGTGCGAGGCTTGCGGTGCCCTGCAGACGTTCCAGCCCGGGACACGCATTCTCGAGTGCGCCTTCTGCGGCCACCACACGCCGATCCCCGATCGCGCCTCAGCCGCGATTCGCGAGTACCCTCTGCGCGAGGCGCTCGACCGGTTGGCGGACGCAGGCCCGATACCCCCTACCGCGACCCGGTGCCCAAACTGCGCAGCACAGTTCCACTTCGACCCCAAACAACACGCCGGAGAGTGCCCGTTCTGCGCCACGCCAATCGTCATCAGCCAGCCCAGGCACGACGACGCCGAGCACCTCAAGCGCATCCACCCGAAGTCCCTGCTGCCCTTTGACATCGACGAACGAGGAGCGCGCGAAGCTGTGGCCAAGTGGCTGGGCAAACTGATCTTTGCGCCACCGAAGCTACGGCGCTACGGACACGTGGGAGGCTTGCACGGGGTATACCTGCCGTATTGGACCTACGACGCCCGCACGCGAAGCAGCTACGCGGGTGAGCGGGGGACCGTGTACTACGTCAACGTGCCCGTCACGACCGTCCGCAACGGCCGCACGGTCACCGTCAATCGACGCGAGGCCCGGGTACGCTGGCGACGGGTGAGCGGTACCGTCTCGCGCCGCTTCGACGACGTTCTCGTGCGCGCATCGAAGTCACTTCCCCGCGTTTTGGCGGACAAGCTGGCGCCCTGGGACCTAGCGGCGCTGGTCCCCTACGACGAACGCTACCTGAGCGGCTTCCGCAGCGAAGTCTACGAAGTAGGCGTGGATCAGGGCTTTGAGCTTGCACGAGGCATCATGGGCGGGGTGATTCGCCGAGACGTTCTGCGAGACATCGGCGGCGATCGCCAGCGCATCCATTCGGTTCTTACCGAGCATTTCGATACGACTTTCAAGCACCTGCTGCTCCCCGTTTGGACGGCGAGCTACGAATACCGCTCGAAGCGCTTCCGCCTAGCCGTCAACGCTCGTACGGGTCGCGTCGTGGGCGAACGTCCATGGCACTGGCCAACGATTTTGCTAGCGGTGACGCTAGGTACCGGTGCGCTCGGCGGCGCGCTCTGGTTGGCACACCGGGCGGGGCTACTCCAGGGCTAGACCAGTACCACTCGACCTGGAGTTGCAACGGGCACCGTTGTGCTTCAACAATGCTGTGGTATTTTGCGACCTTCGTTGCACCAGCGCACCGTAATCGAACCAGAGCTATCGACCTGCCGCATCGTACGGCTCGGTCGGCGGAGAGCACCCATGGGAAGTCTGCAGGATCAGCTGCTGCAGTCCGGATTGGTCTCGGAAGATCAACTTCGAAAGTCGAAACAAGACGCAGCCAAAGGGCGTAAGCGCAAGCCACGCAAGAGCAAGGCGGAGCGCGCGGCCAAAGCACCAGACAGCGAAGCAACACGCGCCGCCAAGGCCGCCTCCTCTGCCCGTCAACAGCGAGACAGGGAGCTCAACCAAGCGCGTAATGTGGAGCGCGAGCGCAAAGCGATCCTCGGTCAGCTGCGGGCGATCATCAACGAACAGCGCTTGAACGACCCCGAAGGCGATATCAAACACTTCTACCAGTCTGGTAAGAAGATCAAACAGATCTGGGTCACTTCGAAGCAACAACGTGAACTCGTCACCGGCGCCCTGGTGGTAGCTGTGCTCGAAGGCAGGGGGCACTTGATGGCCTCCGCCCAGGCAGAGCGCCTACTCAAGGTGGATACGAAGGGAGAGCACATTCGTATCGCCAAGGCGGACGAACCTGCGCAAGCGACTGCAGCGGAGGATGATCCCTACGCCGCACATCCTGTGCCCGATGACCTTATGTGGTGACCAGGCTAGGGGTTTGCCTTCGCTACGCCGCGGCGCGCAACACTGCTCGAATGCCGCGCGCGCAAGCCACCGAGAAGTCCAACCGCTGTGTCATCGTCTTCGGGCCCACCAACTAGCGCCTGCGGGTCGCGCAGAAACGACAACACCAGATCGTTAAAGACGCGCGGCTGATCGTAGGGAGTCGCGTGGCGGCTGTCTCTGACCAGTTCGAAGTGCGCGTTGCGCAGCTGACGAACCATGTCGATGCGCTCCTCGGGTGGCACGAAGTCCTGATCACCGCTCACCACGAGCACAGGCATCTGCAGCTCGCGTAGACGCGGCACCACGGACCAGCCCGCCAGAGCCTGGATCGCGGCAAGATAACTCGGCTTGTGATTACGCAGGTGTCGACGCGACATCTCCTCGCGAAGCGCGCGCTGCTGTGGAGCCGGAAAACAGTGGCGATTGAGCAGCTTGGTCATGCGCTGGAGGCCCCGTTCACTGCCCATGCCAATCCGGTAGAGCTTCATCAGCTGCTCACGCCAACGCTCGATCTCGAAAGAGGCTTGGGCGTTGACCAGGGTCACAGAGGCCGCGCGCTCAGGTCGCTCTACGGCAAGTTGGAGCGCGACGGCGCCCCCCATCGAGTGGCCGAGTACGTGAGCGCGCCGCACCTGAAGCTCATCGAGCAGTCCCAGCACGTCCTGCGCGAAAGCTGGCACCGTGTAGCAACCGGATGGCTTGTCTGACCGGCCGAAGCCGCGCAGACAGGGCATGATCAAGCGATGGTGCGGGGAGAATGCTGGCACCTGCAGGTCCCAATCCTCGCTAGAACACCCCAGCCCGTGAAGCATGAGCACGGGCGCCTCTTCAGGATCACGGTCCCGACCGAGGTAACGATAATGCAGGCGGATGCCGTTGACGGCTGCGTAAGGCATACCAAATGGAAGCACGACGCGGCACACGTTGCGCTCTGCTAGATCACACGCGCGCAAGTCCAACATCCCGGGCCGCCAAGGAGCTCGTGGTGACAGCACTGCTGTTAACATGCCGCCATGACAGAAGTCGCAGTCGCATCCAGTTCACAGCTCTCGGCGCAGGCCGGCAAGCGTATCGCGGACGAGGGCGGCAACGCCGTCGACGCTGCCATCGCGGCATCGCTCGTCTCCATGACGACCGAACCCGGGGTTTGCTCCCTCGGCGGGGGCGGCTTCGTGACGGTCAGCGCGCCAGGCGAGGCGCCGATAACCATCGACGGCAGCATCGCCATGCCAGGGCGCGGACTACGTCCCGAGGAGCTTGGTAAGGGTGTGCACGATGCGGTCATGGGATACGGCGGTGGCCTTCGCACCATCGTCGGCCATGGGAGCGTGGGCGTCCCCGGCGCCCTCGCCGCACTCGGTCTAGCCTCAGAGCGTTTTGGTCGCTTACCGTGGCACGCGTTGGTGCAGCCTGCCTACGAACTCGGGCGTGATGGCTTCCCGCTACCGCAACCGGCCCACGACTACCTGGTTCACTCTCACGAGGTGGTGTTCGGCTGGCATCCCCTGAGCCAAAGGGCGCTGCATCACGCTGATGGTAGCCTGAAGGGCCGCGGTGAGCTGATCGTGGTGGATGACCTCGGCGACAGCCTGGAGCGGATCGCGAGGCTCGGCGTAGGTGACTTCTATCGCGGCGAGATCGCCGCGCGCATCGCCAGTGATAGCCGCGCCCACGAGGGCATGCTGTCGGCGGAAGATCTAGCTACGTATGAACCCGTGGTACGCACGCCCCTGGCCGTCTCTTTGGGCGATTGGGACATCGCCACCAACCCACCACCGGCGATCGGTGGCACCACGTTATCGGCGATGCTGCTCGCGGTGCGCCGAGCCAAACTTCAAGGCACAGACGCCGAGTCTATCTCCCAGCTGGTCGACATCCAGCGCGCCGTGTTCGCCTTTCGCCGCCACACACTCGATCTCAGCGACCAGGTCGACGAAGACGCCCGTGCCTTGCTGGAAACGGCCAGTGACGGCGCTCTGCAGCCCAACGCACCGTCATCGTCCACGGTGCACGCCTCGGCAGTCGACGATCATCGGGGTGCATGCGCCATCACCATGTCTGCAGGCTACAGCGCCGGCGTAATTCCCCCAGGCACCGGAATCTGGATGAACAATTGCCTGGGTGAGATCGAACTCAATCGTCGCGGACTGATCGCTGGCCCGCCCGGCACCCGCATCTCCTCGAACATGGCCCCCACCGTCGCCACCCACCGCGCAGGCCACGTGCTCTCGATCGGGTCGCCCGGTGCTGATCGCATCACTAGCGCGATCCTGCAGACGCTCATCAACTTCGTGTATCGCGATATGAACTTACGCGATGCCATCAACGCACCGCGTTTGCACACAGAAGTGAGCGATTCGGGCGGTGAGAAGGTGGCGGTGGAGCCGGGCATCGACGCCTCGAGCGTGCGCATCCCCGTGCGCAGCTTCGACGAACAGTCAATGTACTTCGGGGGTGTCGGTGCCGCTCTGCTTCGCGCTGACGGCCGCCTCGAATCCGCAGCAGACCCGCGCCGCACCGGGGGAGCTGCCAAAGGGGGTACTCCCCAAGACTAGCAACGCCGCTAGGCGCGGCATCCTGGAAACCCCGATGACCACGAGCACACCGCTACTGCCAGACCCCCTCCCAGCCGAACCCTTCGCCACCTTCGAACGTTGGTTTATCGAAGCCATGGACGCCAGGGCGACGGCGAATCCAAACGCCATGTGCGTCGCCACGGTCGATGAGACCGGACGTCCGCGAGCCCGCATCGTCCTATGCAAGCTCATCGACAGCACAAGCGGCCACGTAGTGTTCTTCACCAACTACTCCTCTGCCAAGGGTCAGCAGCTCACCGCGACCCCGTGGGCCGAAGCCGTCCTACTGTTCGACGCGCAAGACAGGCAGGTGCGGCTGCAAGGCCCCGTCGTACGCTCGCCGTCAACCGAGAGCGACGCCTATTTCGCCTCACGCGACCGCGATAGCCGAATCGGCGCATGGGCGTCCCAACAAAGCCAACCGGTCGATTCGCGCGATGCGCTAATCGATCGATTCACAGCGACTGGCGATCGGTTCGCCAACGGCGACGACGTGCCACGACCGCCGCACTGGGGGGGCTGGCGCCTGTGGCCACAGCGCGTGGAGTTATGGGTATCCGGCCCTGCCCGCATTCACGACCGTGCCGTCTGGGAACGTCAGGTCACGCCTCACACGGACGAGCAGGGAAGCGCGGATACAGGACCCTGGACCGTGACTCGCCTGCAGCCCTGACGCTCGAGCACTTGCACGATGATGGACCTAGAACAGCTGGTGCAGTGTCCCGCGTGCTGGGAGACTCACTCGGTGCTGATCGACCCGATCGAAGGCGAGCAGGAATTCGTGGAGGACTGCGCCGTGTGCTGTCGTCCCATGAGTATCCGCGTGAGGGTAGAAGACGATGCCGTAGTCAGCGTCGAGGTAGAGGATGCCAACTAGGTGGGCTCGCACTAATGCGCTGGGTCGCGGGGCATCGTGACAAGGCGCATTTCGATTTCCGCCCCGGGGCCGCTGGCGCTCTTTCCAAGGTCCCCGTCTGCGGACCAAGCTTGGCCAATCGGCCCCGATCGCTTCGTGCTGCCGCCTAACGGCGCCGCACCTCAGGTAGAATCCCCACCCTTCTCCACGGCGCGCGATGCGACCCTCGCAGGTCACGGGTGCGCCGCGACTCATTCGCGTCGCCGCGATACGACGATGGCAACGGGAGCTTGCTGAGGTTTATGGGCAATCGACTCACGAAGATTTATACGCGAACCGGCGACAAGGGCACCACAGGCCTCGGCGATGGGTCTCGCGTGCCGAAGGACGATCCGCGGGTGGAGGCCTACGGCTGCGCCGATGAGCTGAACAGCCATGTAGGCGCATTGCTCGCCGTAACGAACTTGCCCGAACGCGTCGTCGAAACGCTCACGGACGTGCAGCACGACTTGTTCGACCTCGGCGGCGAGCTGTGCCTGCCCGGCTACACGGCTATGACCCAAGCCCATGTGGACCGCCTGGAGCACGTCCTCGATGATTTGAACGAGGAGCTGCCGCCTTTGAAGGACTTCATCCTGCCGGGCGGTGGCCCGGCCGCTGCTGCAGCGCATGTGGCGCGCACTGTGTGTCGACGCACGGAGCGACGCATTTGGACTTTGGCGCGGGATGCGGACGTCAACCCACTTCTCCTCACCTACCTGAATCGCCTGTCGGATCTGATGTTCGTCATCGCCCGCACCCTCGCCCGTCACGAGCGTGGCGGCGACGTGCTGTGGTGCCGGGATCGCACCTAGACGTCGTTCAGCGTACGGAGCCTGCCAGGGTCATCAAGGCGATGACGGTCAGCCACACCCACAGGGCCCTGTCGACCAGCGCCAGGGCGTGCTCGACGCTCTGCGCCAGATCCATCTGCTCGTCGTCCGCCTCAGCTCCTAGGGCGCCGCACCCTACGCGGGCGAGCAACGTCTCGTTGGCCACGTAGAACGACATCGCCGGTACGCGGCGATGCTCGCGCCAAGCTGCCAGGGCCCGATCGAAACTCCCCGCCAGCGCTAGCGCCAAGGCCAACAGGCGAATCGGCACCCAGGCCAACACGCCGTGCACGCGCCGAACGGCCTGCAAGAACGCCGGCAAGTCGTCACCGTCCGCACGTCGCCGATCTGCCTCGAAGGCCGCCCGCCGGCGCAGGAGATCGCTGATCCGGAATGCCCAAGCGGCGGCCGCGCCGAAGGGCCCAAACACGATGAACCAGAAAATCACTCCGAACAGGCGATTGTCCGCCTGCACGAATATCGCCTCCCGGAGCTGGCGGCGGGGCAAATCGCCTTCGTCCCCCTGCCCTGTGGATCGCACGTCGTGTTCGACCAGGCCCTTACCTAGGCGGCGCGCTTGCTCCGCCTCTCCTGTGCGCAGCGCCGTCGCATAGTCCTGTACGTCTTCAGCTAGATTCCTCGGCCCGAGGGCCACTAGCAACATCAGCACTGAAAACCCTACGTAAGGGGCGCCAAACAGCCAGTTCTGCGCCAGCAGGTGGCAAGTCCACGCCACGGGCGCCACCGGCAGGGCGACCACGGGAAGGGCCAGTAACAGCGCGACCCAACCCTGGCAGCGCGACAGCACACCGAGGGCAAGATCGAAGTAAGCGTCGAACCAGCGCAGCTCGCGAAGGGAGAACAGGCGCGTAAGGCGGTACTCGAGCACCAAACCGAGCAGCAGAGCGATTAGGTGCATGCTCGCCCCACCGAACAGTGTCCAGCAGCCACCATGTCGAGCGACGTCAGGCGAGTGAACAACCCCAGCCAGTCGAAGGCCTCGCCAGGGTCGGTCTTGCGCCCGGGGGCAATATCGCAGTGCCCCACGACGCGCTGCGTCCCGAGGGTGGCCGGCCAGGCAGCGAAAATGGCGCGCAACGCGTGGACTAGCGTGTCGTACTGGGCCGAGGCGTAGGCCGTGTCGTCCGTACCTTCGAGCTCGATGCCGATCGAGAAATCGTTGCAGGCTCGGCGACCGAAGTAGCACGAAGGGCCTGCATGCCACGCCCGCGCGGTCAACGGAACGTACTGCAGCAGACGACCATCGCGCTCGATGAGCAGGTGCGTGGAGACACGGACCTCGGCCAGCTTGGCGATTTCCGGCTCAGGGTGGCCTGCCAGGCGATTGGTAAACAACGCCTCTACATCGCCAGTGCCGAATCTCCCTGGCGGAAGGCTGATCCCGTGCAGCACCACTAACGAGGGCACCATACCCTTAGGACGCAGGTCCTGATTCGGCGAGTGGCGCTGCTCCGCCCCTGCGACACGCCCGCTCTGCGGATCGACGTGCAAGCGGCCACCAGCGCCCTGGTGAGGAGTGGAATTCACCAGTCGATTCTAGCGGTTACGGTCACTGCGCGCTGCTTCGCAACTTGCGCCGGCGCAGCGTGCTCGCGAGAATCGATCGATTGCGATGATCGGACGGCCCGCGGATTGGACTGCGCCGACGGTCAGCCTCACCGTGGAGCCACTGCGACACCCCATGCGTATCCCTCGAGTGCTGGTGCAGGGGCCGATTAACGGACGCGAGTCTCTGGACCTCGAAGAGCCTATCGCTCACCACATACAGCGCGTGCTTCGCCTTCGCCCCGGCGAGCCGCTGGTGCTATTCGACGGTCGCGGCGGGGAGTACCAGGCCACGCTAGTGCAACGAAGCGGTCGCCTCGCCGCCGACATCCATCAACATCGAGAGGACGATCGAGATGCGGGGGGACTGGCGGTCACCCTTTGGCAGGCGGTGTGTCGCGGGGGCCGCATGGACACGGTGGTGGAGAAGGCCACTGAGCTCGGCGTGCACCGCATCGTCCCCTTGCTCACCCAGCGAGCCGTGGTGAAGCTGCAGGGCGAGCGAGGTGAGCAGCGTCGGGAACACTGGCAGCGTGTCGTACACGCGGCGTGCGAACAGTGCGGATTGAACCGCGTGCCAGAGGTGACCTCACCCACCGCGCTCGAACAGGCTGTGCGCGCGCTCGATCAAGCGCCACAGCCAGGCGCCCCCTATCGCTGGTGGCTGGATCCGCGCGCCGGGCAGCATCTAGGCCAGCGCGCTGCCTCGCTGCGCACGGCCCCTGGCACGATCATCTTGCTGGTCGGCCCGGAGGGCGGCTTCGATCATCGCGAAGACAAGCTCCTCGATGGCGCCCACTTCGAACGCTTGTCGCTTGGCCCCCGGGTGCTGCGGGCAGATACGGCAGGGCTCGCCGCCCTGGCCATGCTCCATGGCGCCGTGGCCAACGCTACCAATGGCACCTCCCTGCCCGCCGTCGACGAGTCGCCACCGCCCCTATCAGAGGATCGCGCCGAATGAGCAATGCGGTACCCGGCGCGCTGGCCGGCCTTTGCCCAGGATGGCGATGAGAATCCCCGGCAGCATCGGCGGTTTGCTAATGTCCCCCCTCGAGCCGCCACGCGGGCGTTGAGCGAGCACCCGCCAAGCCACCTGCACTCACGGACGAATACATGTCAGCGACCGCCACCAGCAGCGCCCCAGCCCACGAGCATTTTAGTTCCCGCCTCGCCTTTTTGCTGGCAGCCATCGGCACCGCCGTGGGCCTCGGCAACCTGTGGAAGTTCCCGTACACGCTTGGGCAGAGCGGCGGCGCTGCTTTCGTCGTTATCTACCTAGTCGCAATCGTGCTCATCGCCACACCGATCATGTTGAGCGAGATGATCATCGGCCGACGCACCGGACTGTCACCGCCACAAGCCCTGCGCCAGCTGGCTGGGGACCGTGGCGGCAGCGTCTGGGCAATGCTCGGCTGGGCTGGGATCATCGCCGTGTTCATCGTCCTGAGCTTCTTCAGCGTGGTGGCCGGATGGTCCCTCGCTTACCTAACTAAAGCAGTCACTGGTGCCTTCGTAGGCCTCTCCGCTCAGGGCGCAGGGCAGATGTTCGGCGACTTTCTCGCTCGCCCCGCAGAGCTCGTATTCTGGCATGCCCTGTTCATGGCGATCACCGGCTACACCGTATCGCGGGGCATCACCGGCGGCATCGAACGTGCCCTGAAGCTGCTCATGCCCGCCCTTTTTGTGCTGCTGATCTTCATGGTGATCTACGGCATGGTGGCAGGCGACTTTCCTAACGCTATCAACTACTTGTTCGTGCCCCGGCTGGAGCAAGTTAACTTCGATGTGGCCCTCGATGCACTTGGGCAAGCCTTCTTCTCCGTCAACGTTGGAATTGGGTCAGTGCTGGTCTACTCCGCGTACCTGCCCGCCAACGTGCACTTGCCTAAGGCAGCGCTTATCGTGGCCACGGGCGATACGCTGGTGGCCCTACTCGCGGGGCTTGCGATCTTTCCAATCGTCTTCCAGTACGGCATCGATCCCGCTGAGGGGCCGCAGCTCATCTTCGTTGCCTTATCTACGGCCTTCGGCCAGATGGCGGGCGGTTCGATCATTGGCGCACTGTTCTTCCTGCTGGTGTTCGTGGCGGCGCTCACCTCCGCTATCGGCATGCTCGAGCTCATGACCTCGCGGGCGGAAGAATCGCCCAGGCTCAATCGCCGAATGATGGCCCCGCTGCTGGCAGGGGCCGCCTTCCTATTCGGCTTGCTGACCGTGTTCTCCTTCAACCTACTAGGCAACTTCCACCCGTTAGCGTTCATCCCACGCTTCGAAGGACAGACGATATTCGGCCTACTAGACTTTTCGGTGACCAACGTGATCATGCCCCTGGGAGGCATGCTCTACGCGCTGTTCGCCGGCTGGTGGATCTCTAGTGCGGTGACTAGTGCAGAGCTCGAGTTGCCGCCGTTTTGGTACCGGCTCTGGCAACTGTTCACGCGCTTCGTCGCGCCGATCGCGATCGGGTTGGTCTTCGTCTTCAGCCTCGGGGGCTAGAGGCCTGGGGCGGCGGCGACTAGGCCGCCGTCTCGGCGAGCTGGTGCTCGAGCAGTTCGAGATCTGGAATCACCGGCGACTGTCCTACCATACGCAGCTGACACAGCACGGGCGCCGATGCGGGCCAGTTGCTCTGCTCATCCGCCACCAGCACTTCCGCGCTCACGCGCACGAGCTGGGGAAAACCAGCCGTCAGAATGCCGAAGTACCCCGGCGAGAAGGCATCCCCCAAGCAGCGCATGAGCACTACGCGGGCGCGGTGGGCGGGAGGCTCCACGTTGATGCCGCAAAGCCCCTCGAAAGAAATCACCGGCACTTCGACGTCACCCCACGGCAACTTGCCCATGAGCCAGGGGGTATGCGCGTCGCGTCGCGCATGGCGGGCAGCGTCCCAACCCACCACCTCGGCCACGCAGTCGCGCGGCACGATCAATCGCATCTGCTCTAAAGGGACGAGAAGGCTGTACAGGGCACCACTATCGATGGATAGCTTGTGGGCATCGCTCATGGCTAGGCTCCTCCACCCGCACCGGCACCGCCAACGCGGGATCGATTTAAGAAGGGCTCCAAGGCGGTGAGCAGCTGTGCCTCCTGGTAGGGCTTGCCCAGGTAGTCGTTCACTCCCAGGGCCAGCCCGTGGGCGCGGTGCTTCTCGCCAACCCGCGAGGTGATCATCACGATGGGGATGCCGCGCAGGCGATCCTGCTTGCGCATGTGGGCGACCAGCTCGTATCCGTCCATACGGGGCATCTCGATATCGAGCAGCAGCACATCCGGTAGGTGCTCTTCCATCACAGAGATCGCGTCGATGCCGTCGCGCGCCGTCAGCACTCTCACACTGTTGCGCTCAAGAAGACGGCTGGTGACGCGGCGTACGGTGATCGAGTCATCCACCACCAACGCCAGGGGCTTGTGGTGCTCGGCTGGCGGCAGCTCCTCCGCCTGGGCAGCGCGTACGGCCCCACCGCGCACAAGGGCACCCACATCGAGGATCAAGCGCAGGGCACCGTCGCCGAGCACGGTCGCGCCAGCGATGCCGCGGATCGCAGCGATCTGGGGGCCCGCCGTCTTCACGACGATCTCCCGGTTGCCGTTAAGAGCATCCACGACGAGGGCCGTGCTGCGCTCACCGGCGCGCACTAGAATCACTGGCGTGGTGGTGGTGTCCGGTAAGGTCGCCGTCTCATTGCCGAGGAGATTTCCAAGCAGCGAGAAGCGGTAGCGCGTACCGCTGTACTCGTAGACAGGGCCAGACTCCTCCAAGTGTCGCTCAACTTCGGGCGTCGGCAGCCGCAGTATGCCCTCCACCGCTGGCAGCGGAATGGCATAGCCTTCGCCTCCCGCCTCGACTAGCAAAGCCTGTGTGATGGCGAGGGTAAACGGCAGGCGCACTTCGAAGCGCGTGCCTTGGCCTTGCGAGGACTCGAAGTCGAGCGTACCGCCGAGCTTACGCACCTCACTGGCCACCACGTCCATGCCGACGCCGCGCCCGGCGGCCTGCGTCACCTCGGAGGCGGTACTGAAGCCTGGGCGGAAAATCAGCTGCATGAGATCGCGATCGCTGAGCTGATCATCGCTACTGATCAGGCCCTGGCGCAGGCCACGCTCTCGAATCGCCTCAACGTCCAGCCCTGCCCCATCGTCAGACACGCTAATCACCATCTCCGCGCCTTCGCGGCGCAAGCTGATCGTGATCTGCGCCTGTTCCGGTTTGCCGGCGTCGTGGCGCTCAGCGGGCGACTCGATACCGTGCACAACCGCGTTTCGCAGCATGTGTTCGAAGGGCGGCAGCATGCGCTCCAAGATGTGGCGGTCGAGTTCCCCTGCACCTCCGTCGATTCGTAGCGCCGTTAGCTTGCCTTGCTCATCCGCCGTTTGTCGCACGATGCGCGTTAGTCGCTGCGTATGCTTCGAGAAAGGCACCATGCGCGTTCGCATCAAGCCCGCCTGCAGATCGCCCGTGGCCCTAGCCTGCTGGACGAGTAGGTTCTCGGACTCGTTGTGCATGCTCGAGAGCATGTCGCGAAGGCTACCGAGATCGTTGACTGACTCAGCAAGCGCGCGGGAGAGCTGTTGAATCAGCGAGTAGCGATCGAGCTCAAGGGGATCGAAATTCGTGCGCTCGCGCGAGCTGTCGTCTTGGTGACGGAAGAGTATCTGCGCTTCGGTCTCCAGCTCCAGCTTGCGCAGCTGAGCGCGCAAGCGATCCACGGTCTGGCCAAACTCCGCGACGTTGAAACCCATCGAGGAGATCTGCTGCTCCATGCGGGAGCGGAAGATACTGATCTCACCGGCATCATTCAGAAGGGAGTCGAGCAGATCCGCGCCGACACGGATCGTCTCGCGACGCTTTGCCAGCTCGGCACCCGGAGGCACCGGTGTCGCCCGAGCAGCTACCGAAGCGGCTTCCGTGGCCGCACGCGCCAATCCCTGCTCGACAGCGCTCGCGCTCGATGCCGCATCGTCAGAGCCAAGCGGTTCCGCGGGTGCTGTGAATTCTGGCTCGTCTTCCGCTTCCAGACCACCGCCCGCGGCACTGCGAATTTTGCTGAGCGCGGCGGCCGAGCCGCGCAGAGGCTCGCGGGCGAGGAGTGCATCGCGCATCCCGTGCAGGCTGTCTACGGTGCTCTGCGCTAGGTCGAGAATTTGCTGATCGCCGGTCGTATCGTCTCCATCGCCCGCCCGGATTAGCAGGCTTTCGAGTTCATGGCTAACGTCACCGATAGGAGTGATTCCCGCCATGCGCGCACCGCCCTTGAGGGTGTGCAGGACTCGTTTAAGCTCAGCCACGGCAGCAGCGCTGTCGCCCCCCTTGTGGCGCCATTGCTGAAGACTGCTGTCCGCCGCCTCCAGCAACTCGCCGGCCTCTTCCGTAAAGATCTCGACGAGTGTGTCATCGTAGGCAGGCGCGTGGACCTCATCATCGGCCTCGCTCGGGACCGAGTCGTCCGCACGGGGCGCGGTGAAGTTGCCAGTCGCCACGCCCAGCTGATCTTCCGGTACTGCTTGCGGCGACGCGTCTGGTTCCGGTAAGTCGTACAGCTGTTCCAGCAGATCGTCTAGGGCATCGATCGAATCAGGCGCGTGCAGCTCAGCCCGATCTTCCATCCAGCGCTCAGCCGTGACCGCCGAGACGCCCAGTACCTCAGCGGCCGCATCGGGAAGGCAAAGGCCTTCGTAAGCTGCCGTCTCCAGGTAGCGCCAAACGCTCTCCGCCAGACGCTCCAACGGCTCCAGGCTGGCATCGCTCGCTAAGCGTTCCACGCATCGCCAGGCCTCCACTAACTGCGGATCGACGGCGGCAACGCCAACGCTCGTACACGCCCCGGTGGTGAGCGTGCCCACCTTGCCGACGGCCGCATCGATCGCCTCGCGAACCGCATCGTCGAGCTCGTGCACGGGCGCCACTACGAGGTCGGGGTTCGCCACTGACCCTGAGGTTGCCTCATCGCCGAGCTCCTCGTCCCCGGCCACATCGCGCAGCTCCAACAGCGTGGGCAGGCTCTCCGTGGGGTCGCGACGCGCATGCATCGCGTCGGCCGCCGCTTCCCACTCCCCGAGATGGGTGGTGGAGTCGGGGCGTTCCGAGTCCTCCTCTTCCGCGGCGATCTGCGCAAGCGGCGGCGCCTGCGCATCGAAACTCTCATCGCTCGTTGGCGCATCCTCTCGATGCGGCGGCGCGGCGGCTTCCGGTACCGCCAAGTTACCGAGCTCAGCTCCGCGGCGAATCAGTGCCTGCAGCGGCTCGTCGATCGCCGTCCCCTGCTCAAGGCAGACGACGAATCGAGGCAAGGCGCGCGCCGCGTCATCGATGTACTGACGTAGCTCGTTGGTGGCCGAGAAACGCTTGTTCAACAGACCGTTCAGCAGGTGCTCGACGCCCCAGGCGAAATCGCCGATCTCCATCGCGCCGACCATCCGCCCACTCCCCTTCAGCGTATGGAAGGAGCGACGCAGGGCCACGATCATCTCGGGGCTATCCGAGGCATCACGCCACGCCGGGAGGTAGGCATTGATCGACTCTATCTCCTCCCGCGCCTCCTCGAGGAACAGATCGAGCAACTCCGGATCTACATGAACGCCGGCACCCGTTAGCCGCACGGCCTCCACGTCCTCTGCACCACCCTCATCGCTTGCCGTAGGTTCCGAGGCGGGCTCCGGGAGTAGCTCCTCGGGTGCCAGCACGTCCAAACAGGTCGCGGCGTTGTCCAACATATAAGCTGGATCTGGCCGACCCGCGCCTATCGTCTCTAGGTAGTACTCGAGTCCGACAAGCGCGTCCGCTAAGCGATCCAAATCGCTGTCAGCAGGTGGTGATGAGCCGTTGAGGAGGGGACCCTCCACCACCGTAACGAGCCGGCGGGCGATCCTTGCGGCCTCATGCTTCTCGAGCATGTGTAAGGCCGCCGCCACGGTGCGCTGAAGCGGACCGAGGCGTTCGAAGTTCTGGCGGTCGCGCCGATCGCGCGAGTAGCGCGCGAGGATTTCCTTTATCTCGCCAAGGCTAACGTTGCACTCGCGGACGACTGCCGCGACTACCTTTTGAAATTCTTGGTTAACCCCGGTGGCCTCATCCTCCTCGCGACCGGAGGAGAGCGATTGGGATTCCAATGCATCATCTAGCGCATCTTCGATCTCGAGCAAGGCCGAAGCCACGCCGAGGAGAGCCTCGGCATCCACCCGGTCGGTCTCGATCAGCGCCTCTAGCGCATCGCGCTGTCCCTCGATGCGCAGTGACAGGTCGCCGAGACCGAGCACGCGCAGCGTGTCACCGATCTTCTTGAACTGCTCAACATTCCCTGCGAGGGCCGACGAGTCGGCGCTGTCGCCGCTGGCCAGATACTGCTCCAACAGCTCCTTGATACGCGAAAGATCACTCTTGATCGCCTCGCCCACGGTGCCCATGAGCTCCGCGCTGGGTCCGCCTAGATCGGCGCGGGCCGAGTCGAGCTCCTCGTTTTCAGGCAGTAGCTCGCGCAGCGCGAAGGCCTGCTTCACTGCACCGACCCGCTCACCCGTAGAGCCCGCTCGGGCCACGTAGTACAGCAGGTTGCTCAGGAGCTCCTCAGCCGGGGCGGCTTCGAAGTCCCCTTCGCCGGCGGTGACCACACGACGCAACTGACGCTCAACTTGGCCCATAAGACGCTTTATCGAGGCCCCGGTGGGCAAGCCACCGTCCTGGAGCGCCTCAATCACTGCACACACGACCCAGAACAGGCGGGCGAGGGAGGAGACGCGAGTCAGATCGATCACGCTCTCCGAGACCACGTTCATGCGGCTCAGACACCGCTCGGCGTCGCGTCCGCGCAACCAGCCGAGCAGGGACACCTGGAAGTGAGGGTGCAGCTTGCGCACGACCTGGGAGATGTCTTCGGCGGTCGCCTTGCCGCCAAACGTCTCCGGCATGGTCTCGGCGGGGATATTGAGGATAAACAGCGTACTCTCGGAGAGCAGCGGGCTACCGCGTACGGCACGCAGGTCATTTAGCAGAGGCAGCAGCAGGAGCGGGATATCGCGCTCGCCGGCCGCCACGCGCTCGACGTAGGCAGGCAGCTGCACAACCGAACGGGTGAGGGCGTCGAGGCCATCGTCAGCGCTGAGCAGCGTGCCCTGCTCGATGCCCTCAGCCACCACCTCCATCTCCTCGACGAGCAGGGTAGCGCCCTGGATATCCACCATGCGCAGGGCGCCGGCAGCGGTGTGCATCAGATTGGCGAAGCGGCGCATCAAATCGAGCGCCTCGCGATCCTCGGCGAAGCGCTCTAGAAGCGCTCGAGCATCAACAATACTGTTAGCTAACTCGCGTTTTACCCATTGCACGGTCTCGTGCGACCACGCCGCTCCAGCCCCGCGGCGTGCCGGCCGCGGACGGGTTCCGCTGCCGCCGGCGGCGCTCGCCGTGGGCCCTGCCGGAGGCTGCGTCATCTCAGGCTGCTCCCGCCGTGCGTTGCGCCGAGGCACTCGAGGATCTGCGGCCGCCATCACCGTCCGCCGCGCTCGATATATCGATCGCGCCAGTGTTGGTGCTCGGGCCGCTGCTGCCGCTCGCACGGTCAGGCAGGGTGAAGCCGGCAACAGACTTGCGCAGACCGCTCGCGAGCTTGGCAAGCTTGCCGATGGCGGTCGAGGTGGCCCCCGTTGACTCGGCGGTCTGCGCACTGATCTCCTGCAGCACGGCCATGTTGCGGGTCACACCGCCAGCGGCGGTGGCTTGCTGACGCGCAGTGGCGGATATGTTCTGCACCAAGGAGGCGATCTGGTTGGACACTTGTTCGATCTCATCGAGGGACGCGCCCGCATTCTCCGCCAAGGTAGCGCCGCTGACCACATCCGTGGTGCTCTGCTCCATGGAGATCACGGCCTCGTTGGTGTCGGCCTGAATCGTCCGTACCAACACTTCAATCTGCTTGGTCGCGTTAGCCGACTTCTCAGCCAGACGCTGCACCTCGTCTGCCACCACAGCGAAGCCGCGACCCGCCTCGCCGGCCATGGAGGCCTGAATCGATGCGTTCAGGGCGAGAATGTTGGTCTGGTCAGCGATATCATTGATTAGCTCAACGATGTTGCCGATCTCCTGCGAACTCTCTCCCAGACGCTTGATCCGCTTGGAGGTCTCCTGAATCGTCTCGCGGATCGTGTTCATGCCGTCGATCGTGCGCCGCACGGCCTCACCGCCCTTGTGCGCCACGTCCACCGAGTGGCGCGCCACGTCGGAGGAGCGCTCGGCGTTGCCGGAAACCTCTTCGATCTGCTTGGCGATGTTGGCGATCGATTCCGTCGCCGACGCAACGTGCCGCGACTGGTTCCCGCTGGCGGTAGCCAAGTGAGCCGCACTCGCCTTGGTCTGGCGCGCAGCAGCGTCGATTTGAATGGCGCTTGCATCGATGGTCTCTACCAGCCCACGCAGCGCTTCGACCGCGTAGTTGATGGAGTCGGCAATGGCACCGGTGATGTCCTCGGTGACGGTCGCCTGCACCGTCAGATCACCGTCGGCCAAGCTACCGAGCTCGTCGAGCAATCGCAGGATCGCCGTTTGGTTGCGCTCGTTTTGAGCGGCCTGAGCCTTGGCAAGACGCTGAGCGCTCGCCGCACCACGCTGCAGCACCAGCGTCACCAAGGCGAGCACGAGGGCCACCCCGAGGGCCACCGGCATCATCAGAGAGCTGAGACCGCCGGCCACGGTGGTGCCGGTCACGGCGGGCAGAGCCTTGAACCACTGCTCGGACGCAGCGGTCAGCAGGTCCGCTCGGCTCTGCATGAAGATCAGTCGGTCCGCCGCTCCCACGGCGATGCGCACCGCTCCGGCCAGCGTCTCGAAGGTGCTGGACACACGCGACAGCTGCGCGCGCGTCGCGCCGTTCGACACGTCGGGCACGCCGAGCGCGTTATTCTTCTCGCTCAGGCCTCGAATCATCTGTCCGAGGTACTCTTCGCCCGAGCTCATTCGCTCGACCACGAGCGCGATCGTGCCGAAGCCGCCATTGAGTGCCGCGGCGTCCTGCTGCATGCCTTTCGCGGTGAGTTCGAAACGCTCGATATGCGGTTCCAGCGTGGCCCGATCGGCCGAGGACAACATGCCGAGGAGATCGCCAAGCTGGTCGAACAGCTGATCGACCTGCGCGTCGATCTGCGTGGCCGCCTCACCTACCTCCTCCAGGGCTGAACGTGTCTCGAGCACGGCGCTCGCGTGCCGCGCGACCTTGTCGCGCGCATCGGCGATCGCGGAGGACTCGTTCGGCAGGGGTTGCGTCGACTTCAGCTCCGCTACCAGTGAGCCCAGCGCGTCGAAGGCCTCGGACTCGTGGCGCCGAGTGGCCCCAGCGGCAGCGATCAGCTGCTGCGAAAGCACTCCCTGCTGCTGCACCGCCGCTGCCAGACGTAAGCCGCCTGCCTCCTCTTGAACGCCGAGGAAGTGGCTCGCGGCGGCCACCGCCAAGGACGCCACCAGGGCGATTCCGAACAACGGAAGCAAACGTTCCGACAGGCTTTTTTCAGACATGATCGACTCTCATATGACTCCGCGCCAGTGCGCGGTCGGTAGGATCGCGAGGCGCTAAACCGCCGGATCCAGGAACTTATCGCTCTCAATCAGCGTGTGCAGGCGTACGGCAGGCCATACCTCGTCGTCCACCAGGAAGCCGCCCTCCACGCAGGGTCGGATGCGCGGTGGCAACCCGTCCAACTCCACCCGTCGCCGGCGCGTGTCCGGTATTCGCCGGAAGCCGTAGACCTCGTCCACGATCAGTCCCGCTGGGATCTGCCGATGACTGGACACCAACACACGAGTACCACTCAGGCCTACGGGCACTGGCGCGTCGAACAAATAAGCGCGCAAGTCCGTCAAGGGGATCAGCTGACCGCGCAGCTGGGTGATGCCACGCAGCCACGGCTGTGCGCCCGGCACGCGAGTGACCTCCGGCGGCATTAGGACTTCCATGATCTCCTCGCGCGGGGTGAGCAAGCGAAGGTCACCTACGCGCAGAGCGATACCGTTCCACTCCTGCCCTGGCGCGCCGTCCTCGCCAGGCCCTAGGCGCGCCTCGCGCGCTCGACGCTCCATCTCTAGCAGCAGCCGGTAGGGATCGTGGCGCAGGCTCAGGAGCGAGGACGGCTCGGCGGGCCCCGACGGCGGCTGCTCGCTCATGCGGTATGGCGCTCGAGAGCCGCGCGGGCCGTATCGAGTAGCTCGCGCTCGGATACGGGTTTCACCAGGTAGTCGACGGCGCCCTGGCGGATGCCCCACACCCGATCGCTCTCCTCGTCCTTTGTGGTCACCATGACAACGGGGATCGCTGCGGTTTCCGGGTGCCGAGATAGCTCGCGCGTCGCCTGAAATCCGTTCAGATGCGGCATGATCACGTCCATAAGAATCAAGTCTGGGTGCAGTTCCTGCGCCTTGCGTACGCCATCCTGGCCATTGACTGCTGTGGCGATATCGTAGCCGTGCTTCTCCAACGATGTACGCAGGGCGTGCGTTTGCGTTGGAGAATCGTCCACGATCAGAACCAGTGCCATGGCCATTGCTCCATCCGAGTTACCGTTCTACGTGCCGTTCGATTGCTTCAAGAAGTTCGTCCTTGGTGAAGGGTTTGGTCAGATACTCCTCGGAGCCGACAATGCGCCCGCGAGCGCGATCGAACAAACCGTCCTTGCTCGACAGCATGATCACCGGGATGCTGCGAAAGGCCCGGTTATTCTTGATCAGTGAACAAGTTTCATAGCCGTTGAGACGCGGCATCATGATATCGACAAAGACGATATCCGGTTCATGATCCGCTACCTTGGCCAGAGCGTCGAAGCCGTCTTCGGCGGTGACCACGTCACAGCCCTCGCGCTTCAACAGCGTTTCGGCCGTTCGGCGGATCGTCTTACTGTCGTCAATAACCAACACCTTCAAGCCCTCGAAGGATGAGGCGACGGCGTCGGACGTGGTGGCGCTGCTTTCGTTACTGCTCACGTGAGCCCCTCTTTCGGAAGGTCCAGAGGCAATCGGTGCGACCTTGTTATCATCGGACCTCCTGTCCTCGATATGGGAAATCCTTCCCTATTTCTGTATCCCGCAGCGGCTGTATACCACAGCTGCGGGCGAAATCGGGATGTGTCGGGCCGAGCGCCCCAAATCTGTGACGCTCCCGACGCTGGCGTCGGGGCCATTCCAGGGCCCTGCTATGATCCCGTTCCTTAGTCGCAACGGGGTCGAAATCGGTCATGTCGGTAGAGCCGCTACGGGTCGGAGTGATCATGGATCCCATCGAGGCCATCAAGCCGCAAAAGGACAGCACGCTGGCTATGTTGCTGGCGGCGGCTCGCCGTGGCTGGCGCCTCTACTACATGCAGCTGGACGATCTGCAGCTGCTGGACGGCCAGGCCAGCGCCACCGTGCGCCAACTGGAAGTCCAAGACGATACGCGTCGCTGGTGGTCACTCTCTGACCCAGATCACATTCCCTTGAACCAGCTCGATGTCATCCTCATGCGCAAGGATCCTCCCTTCGATATCGAGTACGTGTTCACAACTTACATCCTCGAACGCGCGGCGATTGACGGCGTGCTGGTGGTCAATGACCCGCGCAGCCTGCGCGATATCAGCGAAAAGGCATTCACTGCGTGGTTCCCCGAACTATGCCCAGCCACGATGATCAGCCGTGACATGAATCGCCTGCGCGAATTCGCCCTCCGTTACGATCGCGCCGTCGCCAAGCCTCTCGACGGGATGGGCGGCAAGTCGATCTTCGTGATGTCGCGTGAGGATCAAAACAACAGCGTCATCTTGGAAACACTCACTGACCACGGTAAACGCTTCACCGTGCTCCAGGAGTACATTGCGGCGATTGCGCAGGAGGGTGACACGCGCGTGCTCCTGATCGACGGCAAGGCGGTGCCCTACGGTCTCGCCCGCATCCCGGCGAAGGGCGAGCTGCGAGGCAACCTGGCGGCGGGAGGGCGTGGTGTGGGCCGGCCCCTCACCGACGCGGAGTTCGAGATCTGCGCGCGCGTGGGCCCCGAACTCAAGGCACGTGGCATCTTGTTTGCGGGACTGGACGTGATCGGCGGCAAGCTGACGGAGATCAACGTCACCAGCCCAACCTGTATCCGTGAACTCGACGCTCAATTCGGCCTGGATATCGCCGGCGATCTGATGCAGGTGATCGCCGACCGCCGCGGTCACGCCTCCTCGTGAGCAGCTTGAGTACTGGCGGCAGCGCCAGCAGCAGCGACGCGCTGGTCTGGGCGCTGTTCGTCGCGACGCTGCTGCACGGACTCATCATCCTCGGCATCACCTTCGACGACTCTAGCCCTGCGAGAAGCAGCAGCCAACCGCTCAAGGTGGTACTGAGCGATCCCCAAGCCGAGGAGCTCGACTACACCCCGGACGACGCCGTGTACGCGGCCGCCGCCAATCGCCTTGGCTCAGGCACTGAAAGGGCGCAGGACAGCGGCGGCATCGTCATGCCCGCGAACGCCATGGATGCACTCGGCGAGACCGACGGCGACGCGGACCAAGAGCAGGAGCAAGCCGCTGAGCAGGTTCCCCAGGATCAACTGGTGACGCCCAACGAGGCGCAACGCGAGATCAATGCGCCACCGGAGGCGGCGCCACAGCCGGCACCCGCACGCCTTAGCGCGCGTATCCAATTCGCCTCTCCGACGACGACCTTCCAGCGACGAGATCGCCTACAAGCCGAGGGTGAGATCCGCGAACTCGAGATCTCTGTGTCTACCCAGGCATCGGATGTAGCCGAGTACATGGCGCAGTGGAAGGACCGAGTGGAGGAAGTGGGCACGCTGTACTTCCCGGACGCTGCCCGCCAGCAGGGGTTATCCGGATCGCCGCTCGTGGAAGTCGCCATCAGTGCTGACGGAGGCCTGCGCAGCATTCAAGTGGTGCGCCCGTCTGATCACCCGCTGTTGGATCAGGCAGCGCTCAGAATCCTTCGCCTGGCGGCTCCGTTCGCTCCCTTCCCCGAGCACCTACGGCGCGACTACGACTCCCTTCGTTTCGTCTACGAATGGCGTTTCGCAGGTGGCCGGATCATCAGCCCCTGAACACTCAACAGCCCCAAGCGACGCCGCACGGTTGCGGGCCGTCCGCTACAATGGCGACAATGGGCACCACCTCCGACATGAGCAATCAGTTCCTGATCGCCATGCCAACGATGACTGACCCAAATTTTCGCCGCACAGTAACACTCATCTGTGAGCACAACGCCGATGGCGCCCTGGGCATCGTGATCAACCGCCCGCGCCAGATGCGCCTGCGAGAAGTGTTCGATCAGCTCTCGCTAGAGAACGCCGCGGAGGGCGTCAGCAACCGCGAGGTGCTCGACGGCGGCCCAGTCCAACCCGAGCGCGGCTTCGTGCTTCACGATGGGGCGAGCGAGTGGGAGTCCACCCTGAAGGTGGCGCCGGGCCTGTCGGTGACGACCTCGCGCGACGTGCTACAGGCGATGGCGGCTGGCGATGGCCCACACCACGCCCTCGTCGCCCTCGGCTACGCAGGATGGGATGCGGGCCAACTCGAAGATGAGATGGGCAACAACGCCTGGCTATCTGTGCCTGCGGACCAAGCCATCATCTTCAGCACACCCTTCGATCGACGCTGGGAGAGCGCCGCGCAGTTGCTCGGCGTGGACCTGTCCCTGCTTTCCTCCGACGTGGGGCACGCTTAGGCCACATGACGACGGAGCTATTGCTCGGCTTCGACTACGGCGCACGACGCATCGGCGTCGCTGTCGGACAGACCCTCACGGCCTCCGCTAGCGCCGCAGCCACCCTCCACGCTCACGGGGGCGAACCTGACTGGGCCGCCATCGACGCCCTGATCGCCCAGTGGTCCCCAACGCGGCTGCTCGTGGGGCGCCCGGCAAACATGGACGGCACGAACTCCGACATGACCGCTGCCGCCGAGACCTTCGCCGAAACCCTCGGCGAGCGCGCCGGCCTGCCCGTAGAACTGGTAGACGAGCGATTGACCTCCTTCGAAGCGCGCACGCAACTGCGCGAGCAACGTCGCTCCGGGGTGCGCAAGCGTCGCGTACGGCCAGGCGATCTCGATGCCCACGCCGCCCGCCTGATCGTCGAGACATGGCTGGCCAACACAGGAGATGATGACCGTTCATGAATGCCCAGTACGACGCCGACGGCAACCTGCGCCACCTACTGACCTTACAAGGTATGTCAGCACCCATGTTGCGCGAACTACTGGACCGAGCCGAGCAGTTCGCACCGGCCCGCAGCGAGCCGCTGCCGGAGTACCGACTTCTCGCCGGCGCGACGGTGGTAAACCTGATGTGTGAGCCCAGCACCCGCACCCGCGCATCCTTCGAGTTGGCGGCCCGGCGCCTCGGCGCTACCGTGCTCGATTTCGACGTAACCACTTCCTCCCAAAGCAAGGGCGAGACCCTGCTGGATACGGTGCTCACGCTGGAGGCAATGCGCTGCGATATCTTCATCATTCGCACCGGGGATAGGGGCATCCTGGCGCAGGTCGCCGAGCAGGTCGACCCACGCGTTGCCATCGTCAACGCTGGCGAGGGCAACCTCGCCCATCCGACGCAGGGCCTACTGGATGTGATGACCATTCGCCGCCATCACCCGGACATGGCATCACTGAAGGTGACCATCGTGGGTGATATCCGCCACTCACGCGTGGCACGCTCAGCGGTAGATGCGCTGCAAGTACTGGGCATTGCCGAGCTGCGTTTGTGCGGCCCTACGGCTATGCTGCCCGAGCCCGATCAGTTCACAAGCTGCCAACGGTACACAGACATCGACACGGCCATCGCCGGCGCCCACGTGGTGATGGGGCTGCGCATCCAGCGCGAGCGCATGCGCAGCGAAGAAATGCCCGAGCCGGACGAGTACTTTCGCGACTACGGCCTCACGTCCGCGCGCCTAGCACAGGCGGATGAGCGGGTGATCGTGATGCACCCGGGCCCGGTCAATCGCGGCCTGGAGATGGAGTCGAGCTTGGTCGAAGACCGGCGATCCACCGTGCGAGAGCAGGTAGCGAACGGCGTGGCCATTCGCATGGCTGTGCTCGAGCGCGTGTGGAAGACCCTACGCCTGGACCGCAGCGCGGTGCACGTCTAGGGCGCACACCTAAGAGAAATTGATGCGGGATTCGAGGTTGGAACGCGAGTCCGCGTTGGATAGCGCCTCTTCGAGACTGATGCGGTTTGCCGCGTAAAGGTCGTAGAGCGCGCTGTCGAAATTCTGCATTCCAGACTCGCGCCCCTCAGACAGGGCCTCCTTCACGGCGGTGATATCGCCCTTCTTGATCAGCTCACTCACGTAGGGCGTTACCAGAAGCACCTCAACGGCTGCTACCCGGCGCCCGTCCCGACCGATGACCAACCGCTGAGACACGATGGCCTTCAGATACTGGGAGAGATCCATCAGCACCTGCGTATGTTGTTCGGCGGGGAACATGTTGACCACGCGATCTAGGGTCTCCGCAGCATTGTTCGCGTGCATCGTCGACACGGCGAGATGCCCTGTGCCCGCTAGGTCGATGGTCGAGCGAAGACTGTCGCGATCGCGTATCTCACCGATCAGCACAACATCCGGCGCCTCGCGCAGCGCACTGCGCAGGGCCCGTGAGTAGGACACGGTGTCGAGCCCCACCTCACGCTGATTAATGATGCAACTCCTGTTGGAGTGCAGGTACTCGATTGGATCCTCGATCGTCAAGATATGATCACTGGCGTTGCGGTTACGATGATCGATCATCGCCGCCAGGGTGGTGGACTTCCCCGAACCGGTAGAACCCACCATGAGCACTAGGCCGCGCTTGAGCATGGCCAAATCCGCCAACACCTCAGGCATCTTCAGCTCGCTAAGGGCGGGCACACCCCCGGTGATGTAGCGCAGGCACATTGCCACGTTGCCGCGCTGATGGAAGACGTTGACGCGGAAACGCCCCCACTCGGGTTCGCTGACCGCGAAGTCGAGCTCCATCTCGCGACTGAAGCGATCCACCTGATCGGCGGACATGAGGGAGATGGCCGCTTGGCGAACGTTGGCTGGATTCAGCACCTGCTTGTTCACGGACATGATCTTGCCCTCGATCTTGATCTTGACCGGGGCACCGGCGGTGAGGAATAGGTCTGAGGCCTTGCGCTCAGCCATCAGCTTCAACAGCGGCCGCATGTTCATCGGGTAAACGCCTTAACGCGGCTAAGCGCAACGCCGATCATTCGCCAGCACCTTCCTGGCGGCCGCCAGCCCCGCGAGCCAGGCCGCTCATGCCCTTGGAGTCAGGCTCAAGGATACGCAGCTTATCCGCTTCCGCACTGTCGTCATCGCGCGCACGTTGACTCTCGAGCTTGATGCGCAGGCGTAGCTCGTTCTTTGAGTCGGCGTTACGCATCGCCTCAGCCTCGCTCACGAAGCCCGCTTCGTAGAGCATGAACAGGGACTGATCGAAGGTCATCATGCCGAGGCGATTGGACTTAGCCATGACCTCCTTGATCTTGTGAAACTCACCCCGGTGGATGAGATCGGCAATGAGCGGCGAGGTGGTCATGATCTCCATGGCGGCGACACGCCCGTTGCCGTGCTCACGGGTCAGCAAGCGCTGGGAGATTAGGGCGCGCACGTTCAAGGACAGGTCCATGAGCAGCTGCGGCCGGCGCTCTTCGGGGAAGAAGTTCACGATCCGATCGAGCGCCTGGTTGGCATTGTTCGCATGTAAGGTGGCGAGACACAGGTGGCCGGTTTCGGCGAACTGCACGGCGTACTGCATCGTCTCCTGATCGCGAATCTCGCCGATCAGGATCACGTCCGGCGCCTGGCGCAGCGTGTTCTTGAGCGCCGTGTGCCAGTTGTCCGTATCCACACCCACCTCACGCTGGGTGATAACGCAACCGTGGTGCGGATGAACGAACTCGATAGGATCCTCGATCGTGATGATGTGCCCGCGCGTGTGGTGATTGCGGTGACCGATCATCGCCGCGAGGCTCGTGGACTTACCCGAGCCGGTGCCCCCCACCACGAGCACTAGGCCGCGCTTGGTCATAACAACGTCACGCAGCTGTGAGGGCAGATCCATCTCCTCGAAGGTGGGGATACGCGTGTTGATCGTGCGCACCACGCAACCCGCATTGCTCTGCTGAACAAAGGCACTCACGCGGTAGCGACCGTTGACCTTGTCACCGCCACGGGTGGCCACATTGGCCAGGGAGATCGCGAAGTTGCACTCGCTGGTCGCATCGAATTCCTTCAGCTGCTTGTCGTTCATCAGCGTGCGAACCACAAGGCTCGCCTGCTCTGGCGTCAACGGTGTCTCCGAGACCGTCCGGATCTTGCCATCGATCTTCAGCGCCGGGGGAAACTCCGCCGTGATGAACATGTCCGAGGCGCCAGTGATGATCATCTGACGCAGCAGATCCTTGACCAGTTTCGAGGCCTGTTCTCTTTCCATCTCTGATCACTCCCCGAAAGGCGTCATCCCGACAAGCTGCCGAGCGTCTCGCCTAGGTGTTAGAACTGATCCTTCTGTGCCGCCTTCAAGCGCGCTTCGTCACGGCTTACCACCCCTCGCTGCACGAGGTCTTGCAGGCACTGGTCGAGGGTCTGCATGCCCATGCCCTGGCCGGTCTGGATCGCCGAGTACATCTGCGCGATCTTGCCCTCGCGGATGAGGTTACGGATGGCGGGCGTGCCGATCATAATCTCGTGCGCAGCCACGCGCCCCCCACCGGTCTTCTTCAAGAGCGTCTGGGAGATCACCGCTCGCAGCGACTCGGAAAGCATCGAGCGCACCATGTCCTTCTCCGCTGCGGGGAACACGTCGACCACGCGGTCGATGGTCTTAGCGGCCGAGCTAGTGTGCAGGGTGCCGAACACCAGATGCCCGGTCTCCGCGGCCGTGAGCGCGAGTCGGATGGTCTCCAGATCACGCATCTCTCCGACGAGGATCACGTCGGGGTCCTCGCGCAGGGCAGAGCGCAAGGCTTCCGCAAAGCCCATCGTGTCTCGGTGCACCTCGCGCTGATTGATCAGGCTGCGCTTACTCTCGTGCACAAACTCGATCGGATCTTCGATGGTGAGGATGTGGTCGGGCTTGGAGTCATTAATGAAGTCGACCATGGCAGCGAGGGTGGTCGACTTACCGGAGCCCGTAGGCCCCGTGACCAGCACGATGCCGCGCGGGTACATGGACACCTCTTGGAAGATCCGCGGCGCGTCCAGATCCTCTAAGGTCAGAATGCGCGAGGGAATGCTGCGGAACACGGCGCCTGAGCCGCGGTTCTGGTTGAAAGCGTTCACCCGAAAGCGCGCCACGCCCGGCAGCTCGAAGGAAAAGTCGGTCTCGAAGAACTCCTCGTAGTCCTTGCGCTGCTTGTCATTCATGATGTCGTACACCATGGCGTGCACCTCCTTGTGGGAGAGCGACGGCATGTTGACGCGCTTCATGTCCCCGTCCACCCGAATCATCGGCGGCATGCCGCCGGAGAGGTGCAGATCGGACGCATTGTGCTTGACGGCGAAGTTCAGCAGCTGGGAGATGTCTACAGCCATTGGGTCATCCAGGGGTCGCGGCCGGCGATGCGCCATTGCGCCGGAGCATAGCAGGGCCGTATTGGGCGGTGTTGGAGTATAGCCAAGGGAATGCGGGGCAAACATGACCGAGGTCACAGCGAATCTTGATGTGGTTCTCGAGCGGATCCGCAGGGCCGCCGAGCGCTACGGCCGCGATCCGTCCGGCATCACCCTAATTGCCGTCGCTAAGCGACACCCGGCAGAGGCGGTGCGCGCCCTAGCCAGGGTCGGCCATCGACACATCGCTGAAAGCTACGCGCAGGAAGCCGAAGAGAAGCTAGATGCCCTGGGGGATCTGCCCTTGTGCTGGCACTTCATCGGGCGCCTCCAGCGCAACAAAACCGCCGCCGTGGCCGAGCGATTCGACTGGGTGCATTCGGTAGATCGCCAGGTGATCGCCGACCGCCTCTCTGCCCAGCGGCCACACGACGGCCGACCTCCTTTGCAAGTGTGTTTACAGGTGGACTTCACCGGTCAGGACGGCCGCAACGGCGCACCTCCCGAGCACCTCCCAGCGCTCGCCGAACACGTGGCCAGCCTGCCCCAACTCGCCCTTCGCGGCTTGATGACCCTGCCGCCTCCGGAGACGAGCGAGGAACGCCAGCGCGAGCACTTTCGCCACTTGCACCGGCTGCAACGTCAATTGAATGACGCTGGCCATGCCTTGGACGTGCTCTCGGCGGGCATGTCCGGCGATTTGGAAGCGGCGATCGCCGAGGGCGCCACGCACGTACGTATCGGCACCGCGATCTTCGGTCCTCGACCCGCCACCTGAGTACTGGTTCGACCGCCGGGGCGCGGCTATGCTGGGCGCCGCCCAGCGTTGCATCGGCGCTTACGAGGAGACTCGCCCGCATGGCCGCATTGGTTTTTCTGATCACCACCGCCTTCGACCTGCTCGCGCTGGTCTTCATTCTGCGCTTCCTGCTTTACGCCGTGCGCGCAGAGTTTCACAACCCCCTTTCTCAGTTCGTGTATCGGGTCACCAACCCTGTAATCGCCCCCCTGAGGAAGGTGATTCCAAACGTCGGTGGGATGGAGCTCGCGACCGTGCTTGCGGTGATCGTCATCGAGGCCGTATCCCTGGTAGTGGTCTACACGGTCCTGCGCGGCATCCCGTTGCCAGTCTCGGGCGTACTCCTCGGTGCTGTACTCGGGGCCGTGCTCTCCACCTTGCGATGCCTCGTCCTGGTACTCATCGTAAACGCCCTGCTGAGTTGGGCACCTGGCATGGCGGCACATCCTGCGGCGCGACTGCTCGGGCAGATCGCAGACCCCGTTCTGCGCCCCATCCGCTCCGTATTGCCCCTCGTTGCAGGCATCGATCTGTCCCCCCTGGTGGCAATCATCGCGCTGCAGGCCATCACGATTCAGCTCGAACAGATCCGCCTTCTGGGCTGAGGAAACGGTCTCTAACCCTGCCAGCAAATCCGATAGGCGAGATGAACGACGGACGCTGTTCGCGCACCGATTAGCGGTCGAAAAACGCCTATTCCTGCTGAAATTCTCCGATTTCGCGCATCGAGCATGCAAAAAACCCTTAAAAAAAGGTGTTTTTCGATGACTTGCAGGTAACCTTGCACTATAGTGACGGCCAATTGCGCTGACCGGAGACCGCCGAATGAGGCGATGGGGTGTTGCCACAACGACAAGTGCGCTCCTGCTTGCACTGGCAAGCGGCTGCAGCGACACCGCCGACGGCACCCGCATCCCCGCACCTCGCCAAGCCCCCGCCACCGCCCTTGGTGCTGATGTTTCATCCCTCGATACGGGTGACTACGTCATCTACTTCAACAGCTTCACCACCGATCAGCTCACGCCAGAAGTGGCTCGCAGCTACGGCATCACCCGTGGCCAGCGCCGCGTGCTGTTGAACGTGTCGGTGCTGAAGAAGAACGAGAATGGGCAGAACACACCGGTGAAGGCCGAGGTGGTCTCGAACGTAGCCAACCTCTCGGCGCAGCGGAAGGACCTGACCTTCCGCGAAATCGACGAGGGCGGAGAGGCCGTTTACTACATCGCGGAGCTGCCCGTCAGCAGCGCCGAGACGTTGATGATCGAACTGGACGTGACGCCGGAAAATGAGTCTGCCTCGCAGTACTTGAAGTTCCGACGCACCTTCAGGTTCTGAGCGAATCGCTGCCTCGCCCAGCGACTCCGATGCCGAAGGGCGAGGGGTCAAGGCGAGTACATATCGACGCCGTTCGCAGACGCGCGCCGGCGTGAGTTCAATCGTCACTCCCACGGGGAGTCTTTAGGGGGAACCACCCATGGTAACGAAGAAAAAGACCACTACGCGCAAGGCTGCTGCAGCGGCGCCAAAGCCGCCCACCAAGAGCGAGATCCTCGCGCACATCGCCGAGGAAACCGGCATGGCACGCAAGGACGTCAACGCAGTCTTCGAGAGCCTGCAGGGCCTGATGAAGAAGAACCTCGGCCGCCGCGGCCCCGGCATCTTCTCCATGCCCGGCCTGATGAAAATCAAGGTTCAGACCAAGCCGGCCACCAAGGCACGCAAGGGCATCAACCCCTTCACCGGTGAAGAGCAGATGTTCAAGGCCAAGCCGGCCCGCAAAACCGTGAAGATTCAGGCGCTGAAGACCCTGAAGGACATGGTCTGAGGCAACTGGGGCGACCGTCGCAATGAGCGGTCGCCCGCGACGCTCCAGGACGGGGCTACTCGTCCTGAGCGTCCACCACGGCTAGCTTGGCGCGAATGTAGCTGGCGTGGGGAACGTAGAGTAGGTCGGCCACCTTGCGCACCAGGTACTCCTCGTACTTGTCCAGGTGACCGTCGGCAAGCGCGACTCGCCACAGCAGTTCCAACACCTTCACGCGCTGCTCATCATCCAGCGCCTGATTCAGCGCCGCCGTATAGTCGTAGAGAGAAATCGCGCGGGCGGTCTCTCGCTCAGCCTCCTCCAGGAGCGCGCGCGCTTCATCTGCGGCCAGAGAGAAGTGGCTCACCAGGGCCTGCTCCACCGTCGCCCGTTCGCCCTCGGTCTGTTGATGATCGGCGCGGGTCATCTCCACTAGCAATGTCGCGGTCGCGAGGGGCAGATCCTCGCTGCTTAGGCGAACGCTGTCGCTGGGCGTGCTCTGGTCCAGACCGAGCAGTGCCTTCAGCGCTTGAATCATGGTGCCTCCTTCGCGCCGAGCGCTTCGAGCAAGCGGGTTCGAAGCGAGACTTGGGCACCGTGAAAGAAGTGCCCCACATCTTCGAACTCCAATACGGTCACCCCACCTTGCTGGCGGTGCGCCCACTGCAGGGCAGCCTCCGGGCTGACCACATCGTCAGCCAGGCCCTGTGCGAGCACGATCGGTACCGAGACGCTAACCTGCGCCATGCCGTATCGATCCGCCGCGGGTGCGACCAACGCTAGGCGCTCCGCCCCGACCTCGTCCGCAGCCGCTGCTGCCATACAGGCGCCGAAGGAGAAGCCAGCCAGCCATAGGGGGCGTGCGGGAAAACGCGCCGCCGCCCATCCGGCCACGGCCAGCACGTCCTCCCGTTCCCCGTGCCCATCATCGTGCATCCCCTCACTCTCGCCTACGCCGCGAAAGTTGAAGCGCACGGCGGCACGCCCGAGTAGATTCATCGTGCGTGCCAATGTGTAAGTCACTTTGTTGTCCATCGTACCCCCGTGCAACGGGTGGGGGTGACACACCACGGTGACGCCCACACCATCGGTCTGCGCAGAGGACGGGGCGGGCGGCTCCACCAAGACCTGTAGCGCTCCGCCGGGGCCCTCGATAGACAAGCGCTCAGGTGTTGTGGATGACATCGATCAGTGCTTCCCTTAGGTTAGTTCTTCGGCGCGTCCGTGGCCGGCGCCGACGTTTCCTCCCGCGGTGCCTCGCCCCGCTTGGCCTTCTCGCGTGCGGGCGCCAGGTACACGATGACGTCGTCCTCACCGCCGGGCGTGCTCTGCTTGCCATCACTCACGGACAAGGTGCCCTGAGCCTTGCGCACGACCAGCTCCAACCCACCCTCAGGTAGGTCGCGGCGGAAGGCCTCGTAGTCGTACGTTTTGCTCAGGCGCGAAGATCCAAACTCCCATCCTCTCGCGTGCAAACGCCACAGGCGATCGAAATCGACCTCAGCGCCGAAGGCCACACGACCACGCAGGGGGCGCGCCACGTGTCGCGGGTCCTCCTCCTCGCGATCCATGGCGAGTTGGAACACGTTGTTGCGGCCGATCGCCGGTGCCATCGCGGTGCACACAAGCGCGTTGTACATGTCGTTGTGGGTGACCGCCAGCACCGTACTCACATGCGCGATTTCCACGGAGTCGACGGCATTCTCCGACAGAATCTCACCGAAAAAAACCGGCAGCTCAGCCATACGCGCACGCTGCAGGCTGCGCCAGGAATCGTCCGCCATCACCACCCGCACGCCGAGCGCCTGTAGCTTTCTCGCCAGTTCGATACTCCACGGTGAGGCGCCGACAATGAGCAGCGAACCCACCTCCTTCGACACCAAACCTAAGCGACGCGCCAGCCATCCGACGGTAGCACCGTGCAGGGTGACGGTGGCGAAGATCACGCCGAACACCAGCGCCAGCATGGACTCAGCACCTGCGTAGCCCGCCGCCTGCAGGCTGGCAGCCATGAGGCCGGCAGTAGCGGCGGCGACGATTCCGCGGGGAGCGATCCAGGAAAGGAACAGGCGATCGCTGAGCTTCATTCCCGCCCCCGCCGTCGCCAGCATGGTTGCCGCCGGTCTGGTGACGAACATAATCGTCAGCACCAAAGCGAGCACCCGCCAGTCGACCGCCAACAAGGTCTCGCGCGAGATGTTGGCGCTCAGCAGTATGAACACCACTCCGACCAGAATGACGACGATGTACTCCTTGAATCGTCGCATGTCTTCGATGCTGGCGAGCCCCATGTTGCCGAGCACGACACCAAGGGCAGTCACGCCGAACAGCCCGGCTTCCTCGTGCAACCAGTTACCAATTTGGTAAACCACGAAGACCGACATGAGCATGATCGGCGCCTTGAGGTACTCGGGCACGCCGCCCGCGCGGAAGACTTTGCCTACGGCGTAGCCAAGGCCCACGCCTAGACCACCGGCCAGCACGGATCTACCGAGCGCGAGCGCCAAGCCCCCCACACCACCGTGACCGTCTTGGGTAAACAGCTGCAAGGCGAGCACGGCAAGCATCACGCCCACCGGATCGTTGACGATACCCTCCCACTTCAAATACGAGGCGGTGCGGCGATTTAGCCCCGCCTGGCGCAGCATGGGCAAGATCACGGTAGGCCCGGTCACGGTCATGATGGCGCCGAACACGGTGGCCACAGGCCAGGAGAGTCCGCCTACGTAGTGCCCCGCCAGCGTGCCGAACAGCCAATTCAGCGGCACTCCACGGATCACCAGGCGCCGCACGCCCGGACCGGCGACCCGCAGGTCGCCGATGTGTAGATGCAACCCGCCTTCGAACAGGATGATCGCCACACACAAACCCACTATCGGGTGTAACGACGCTCCAAACACCTCGTGCGGGTTTAGACTGAGCGTCACGGGCCCGGCCACCAAGCCCGCCACCGCCAGCAGAATGATCGAGGGCACTCTAATGCGCCACGCCACCCATTGGGCCGCCACGGCCAGGGTCAGCACAGCAACGATGTAGGTTCCGATGTCATGCATCGCCTGACACTCCCCCCTCCAAGACCACGGCGCGACGCCGATGGCTGAATCGCGCCGCCTGCGCGCCATATCCCGGGGCATTCGACCGCATTTGAGCCAGCGGGCGGACCGGGCCATGCGCGCCGCAATGGGGCTGCATACTCGCCTGCTCAGCGCCCTCGAACGCAAGCCTGGCGACCTGGATGACCAGCAACGGCTCGAGCGCAACACGATCGCGCTCGCGAGCGCCGGACTGCTCGCGATGTTCTGCCTCTGGTGCAGCTTGCGTGCAGTACCGGTGATCGAGCGCGACGTGACTGCGCAGGTCGATCGCGTGCTGTTGCGAGAGCTGGCCAACACCTGGGTGCAGGCCGACGTGCTTGGGCGCGAGGTGCTGCTGTTTGGCGTCGCGCCCAGTGATCTCGACCAGGCGCGGATCCGGGAGGCGGTAGGTGAACTGGCCGCAGTGACCCGGGTGCACGATCATCTGGTAGTGGCCATGGCCCCTGGTCAACTCGCCTCGGCGCGGGCCTCGCGCGAGCTGAACGCCGGGGCGGCGCCGGGACTGCCGCGTAGCCTGTCGATCGTGTTCGATGGTTCGGAACTCCGCCTGGTGGGAGAGGTGGGTGATGCGCAGACTACCACGGCATTAGTGCACGACGCGGAGCGCCGCTTCACTGCGCAGGCCGTTAGCACGGAGCTGTCGCTCACGCCACGCACAAGCACGCGATGGAAGCAGACAGCGGCGGCGGCAGTCTCCACCATCGCCTTGCTCGACATAGCCAACGCGGAGCTTCGCCGGGACCGGGACGGGCGCGCTTCGCTCACGCTCACGGGGGTGGCTGCGGACAGCACCACGCTCAGCGCCGTGCGCGAGTCCCTGCGACAGCGTGTCCCCGCGCAGCTGCCAATACAGGTGGATCTGATCTCCATCTTTCGTGACGGCCGCGCGGACCGCAGCGCCTGCAACAATGCCCTCGAGTTAGTGCTCGATGCAGGCGAGTTGCTCCCGGATGGCGATTTCACCGGCCTCGACCGTCGCAGCCGCCTGACGCTAGACCAGGTCCGGGCACTCGTGCAAAGCTGCGGTGCAGGGCTAGTGATTGCTGCCCCCGAGGTCGCCCCAAGAGGCTTCGCCACCTTTGCGGACGACCTGCGCGCGTACCTCATCGAGGCTGGCGTCGATGCGCAGCTCGTGGCCGTCGCGCGCGTCGCGGGCCGGCGCGAGTCCGTGAAGCTGCAGCTCGTGTTCCAGCCGACCGAGCAGGAGAATTAGCCTCGTGTTGTACATCATCGGCCAGGTGCTGGTCTGCCTGATGCTCACGGCCGCCCTCGGTGCGCTCGCCGGATGGCTAGTGCGCGGCTATCACGCTCGGGCCGAGCTCTCCTCGATGCAACGTCAACTACATCGCCAAGCCCGTGATCTGCGCAGCCGCGGCGCCTCGGCCAGCGATAAGGCGGACCCGCGTGTGCAGCAGCAGCTACGCCATCAGTTAGTACGCTTGCAGGGTCAGTTGGAGCAGCGCGAGAAGGAGATCGCCGCGCTGCGACGCGTGCTCGGGGATGAGCGCCCCGCGTCGAGCGGGGAACAAGGAACGTCGCCGACCGCGCCGCGGCCGACTACCGCAGCAGCCCGAGCCGCCCCGCAGCGCAAGCCGGGCTAGCTCAATCCTCGATCGGCACCTCGTCGCCCTCGGGCGTAAGGCGCCGCACGCTAAGCTCCACGCTACCCACTTCGGAGCGCACGATGTAGTCGTCGTGTCCGCCCGCATTACCCACCACGACAGCCCCCGGAAGCGGTCTGCGCAAAGGCAGGACCACCCCATCCAGAGTGACCCGTGCATTGCCCGTTCCAGTCATGGCCGAGAGGCGCCCTGGAGAGGACGCGAAGGCGTCGATCGACGCATCCCCGTAGGAGACGCGAGCGTCGATCCCCGGCCCTCGCGTAGAGGCCCTGATGGTGCCAACGCCTAGGTGTAGATCCAGGCGTCCATCCACGTCGCGCGCGTAGAGTCGGCCGGCCGCCATCTCCACCTCAGCATCGATGCCCGGCGGCAAGGTTACGGTCCACTGCTCACGCACCAGAGTGGGGTCCGTAGCGGTGGGGTAGCGTACCTCCAGATACAGCCAGCTGCCCTTGTTCTCCACCTCGAGTCGCGCGGCGGCGATGGCGGCACTTGCCTGCGTCCGACCCGCCTCCACGGCGCCCGGTTGTAACGCCGCCTCGTTTTCCGTCAAGCGCACGGACACGAGAAGCTCAGCCTGATCTGCCGCCCCCTGCAGCGCGACCACGCCAGTGCCCGCGTGCACGTCCACGGCTTCGATGCCGCTGACCGACCGCGTGCGCACCAGCACCCGCCCCTTGTTATCGCTGGGGTTCTGCCATCCGTCCAAGGATTGCCCCTGAACAGTCAGGCTCACCGCCATTAGCGCTAGCCCGGCAAGGCTACGGCCCGATAATTTAATGCAGTGCAGCATTCGACGTCGACCTTCTTTACAGACATATCGCCATGGCGCTCCGCTCTCGCCGCATGTCACTGAATCCTGGCCCCTTGGTAGCGTGGCACGCAGCTTGCTCCTCTGTGTAGATACGGATCGCAACAAAAGGTGCCCACGATTATGGAACGCATCGACGAGCAGGCATCTGCCAACTCGCGCAAGAGCGGCGCACCCACCCCGGAACGACCGCGTCGTGTACCGGCTTACTTCACCCTCTACCTGTTGAGCGAACTTCTCTCGACCCTGCGCTCGCGCTCGAAAACGTAGCACAGCCCCTACGCTGGCGACGCCTCGGACCATAGGCGCCGGCCGTACTTGGCGAACCCCAAGGCGTTCGCCAAGCGCGGATCCGCACCCTCGTTCGCCAGCACCACCTCACCCCGCAACGCTGGCGCCAACCACCATGCTAGCAAGGGCCCACCACCTGCGGTGAGCAGCATCGCATCCAGATCCCATTCATCGCTCCAGTGTCGCTCGAGCAAAGCCGGGCGATACTGGCGGCGAGTTCCTCGTAGGCCTGCTCGGCGATCCGGCGCAGATCGTGACGCGTGCCGTGGATACGGATGCTCGCCGCCTGCAGCACCGCGGCCAGACCGTGCGCCTCGACTTCTACCCCGCTCACCTCATGAAGACGTTCGCCAATGAGACCATACGCACGGGCGAGCCCGTTCGGCGCGGTGGCGCTGGCGCGCCGCGAATAGTCACCACAGTGGGTCACGGCAAACCCCATCGCGTGTAGTAGGCCCACATCGATCACTCCGATCTTCTTGTCGAGGACTTCTCGATCAATCACTTGCCCGTCATCCCCCAGCATGAGGTGCAAATGCCAAAACCTAACGGCTGCGGCAACACGCGGACTTCAGTGACGGTCACCGCCACGCGCTTGCACTCGCCTCCTCGCCCATAGAGCTCCACCCGATGCTGGCCGGTGAGCATATCCATGAGGCGTTCGCGGTGCTCAGTGAGCTGCGCTGTAGGCAAACCTACGACCACGCCCAGCGGCTCCACGTCGCGGGCGAGAAGCCAGGGCGAGACTGACTGGGGCGAGGGAGGGAGCGTACTCGTCGAAGAACTCGTCCGCCTCTAGGGTGGCCTTCGGCCGGTCGCTCTCGCGCTCTGCCAGCTCGCCGAGGTAGTAGCGCCGACCGCTGTCGACCAAGGAGAATTCACGATGGCGATCGCTCGCGTCGGAAAGCGCAAGGTCGTTGCTAAGCGGCCGTTCGCTAGCCATGCCCACCACGGACTTGAACACGTCTGACCGCGCTTCGGTGACCGCTTTAGTGAAGCCGCAGCCGAGGTCCACCGACTACCTCCATCGACTTACCGATTGCAGGCGATGGGTGCGGTGCACTAGTGGCGAAGGCACTAGCAGACGCTCAGGGGGACGCGGACTGGTTCTGCGCCAGGTACTCGCCGATCACCCGATGCTCGTCGGCCAGGCCACGCTGCGTATTTTCGGCGACGAACTCCACGAGTTTGCCACCGACGAGCGGGACGGCGCAGGCCACCTCCATGTGCACCTCGTTCACGCAAGTGGTGTCGCCGCTCGCCTCGCCTGGCCGCAGCATCATGCTGCCGGACAGATCCACGGGGACACCCGCGGCGGTGATCTTCAGCTCGTTGAAGTACTCATCACCAGCCCGCTCCCAGCGCTCGCTCTGATGAATCTTGTTCCACGCGCCAAGGAAACTCTTCAGCACCCCCGGCACGCCCTCAAGCGGCACTTCGCGCTCGGTGATGATCACGTAGCTGTCCTCGCCGCGCTGCTCGTCGATTAGTTCGATATTGCGCGCACCAACGGCGGTGAACTTGCTGCGGTAAAAGTCGGCGCTCATGAATGCCGCAATCACCTGATCTAGCGGATAGGAGTAGGGATGGACCGCACTGACTTCCATGCAGGAGCTCCGGGGTACCGCAACGCTCAGGAGTTGCGCTGCTGAGGTGAACCGAGGGTGTCTCGCGAAGCTTACCGCGAGCCGGGCGGCAAATGGGCACGCAGGAACGCGTCTGACCGATCGGCGACGGAAATCGCCGCTGACCCCATGTGCAGGTGATGGCGGCCCGGAAGACTCTCGTGCGTGAGCTTCGGATGGGCCGCAAGGCGCGCTGCGTAGCGCCCCTCCGGCAGGCTGTGCAACACGCCCTCATCGGCTTCCACAAGTAGCGTCGGCACGCTCATCGCACGAATGAAGGCTAGGACCGTGTCCTCGGTAAGGCGGCCAAGCGACGGTCGCCCCAAGCGCGGATCGGCACGCCAGGCAATCGATCCTTGTGCGGTGGAGCGCGTTCCGCGTCCACATAGGACACGCGCCGAGTCGCGATCGATCCGAATCCGAGAGGCAGCTCGCACGGCTGAGGCCTCTTCAAGGTCTCGCATCTCACGCGAAGGCGGTGTCGCACGCGCACGCTCGGCCAGCGCGCTCGCCGCCAACGACGGCCCCTTCGCCGGTGCCATAGACACGGGGCCCAGTCCGTCGATCAGCAAGGCGCTGAGTAGCCGGTCGGGTCGCGCACCACCAAGTAGGGTCGCAATGCCCGCCCCCAGGGAATGGCCGAGGATCACGAATCGGTCCCAACCGAGGGCGTCTGCGACAGCAAGCACGTCGGCCACGTAGTCCATGATGAAGTAGCCGGCGCCTGACGCCCGCCAGTCAGACCTACCATGCCCTGGCAGATCCAGGGCGAGCAGTTGACTGCACAAGCAGTCTCGACGATGAAGCCAGGCGGTCGCGAGGCGATCGAAGCTGGCCGCATTGTCCTGAAACCCGTGCACGGCGAGGATAGGCACGGCGCCCTGTGCGGGCGTCTTCGCTGCCCAAAGACGCGCGGCGAGGGTAAGGCCCGGGGTCGCTAGGCGAAGCTCAGTGGGCTGCACTAGACGTTAAGCCCAGCTAGCGAAGCAGCAGGATGCCGAACAAACCCCCCGCCCCAGCAGCGACGGCGATCCATGCCAGCACACCGGCCAGGTAGCTCCTGGCCGGTGTAAGCAAGCGCATGACGAGCACCGCCACCAGCGGCAGGGCGAAGGCGAGCAAGCCCGCCAACACGTACTGCCCCACGGCGTTGGTGGTCGCCCCCTGCTCCACCTGGAAGATCAGGAAGAAGGCTGCGGCCAGGGCGGAAGACCCAGCCGCAATCAGGAACAGAGAAAACTTCATCGTGCGCGATGCCGCCGGGCTTCTCGCCTGCTAGTGCGTGACAACGCGCGGCAGATCTTTGGCCTGATCGATCCAACCGGAGACTGTGTCGGCACTCGGCAGCTGGCGAACCGCCTTCTTCTCTTCGTTCACTTCGGCCATCTTGGCGTGCAGGTTGGACGCGTTGCGCTGAGCCAGCTCGGGCACGGTGTCGACGCCCGCGAGCTCCAGCAGATCCGCGTACTCCTCGCCGATGCCCTTCACCCGCGCAAGGTCAGCACGGTTGACCCACTTCAGCACGAGCTTCTCGCTGATATCGCACTGGGTGGAGATCTTCTTGCGACCGGCCTTGGTGCAGCCCGCCTCGAGCAGCTTCTCGGTGGTGCCGATGCCGTCTGCGGACAGCTTCTCCGCGTACGCCGCGCCGATCCCCTCGATCTCGGTAAGCTTGGTCATGCTTTTCCCCCGTATTGTTGTTTCCTAGGCGGCAGATCCTTCGACGAGGTCTGCCAAGGCCAAGACTATCAAGGGAAATCCAGCACTTCGAATCGATTCGTATGATCGCCGCGGGCATGGCGCAAGATTGCGTCTACAATCAGGCGTTCATTCCAAATCACGACATCGTCAACAAGTGTTTCGAGGGCTTTTGGAAACGTTTGGGCCCCGGAGGCGCGCAAGGCAACGACCGGTCGGCGATGGCGGCGCGCCAGGGCGATCTGCATCTCGACCAGGGGAGCATTCTCCTCCCACACGGGCACCAACACGATCAAGATCTCCCCCGCCTCGATCTGCGTGGCGAGATGCTGCTCCACGTCCAACCGCGACATTGGCGGCTCGGCCAACGGCCGACTCAGGTTGCTGTAGAAGAACGTGTCGACCTCGTTGATGTACTCGAAAAATCGATGGTAGTCGTCATGCTCTGCCCAGTTGTGGCTGACGCAAATCCGGATCGGGTCTGATTCGCTCACGGTGCCTCCAATACCGACGCCTTCATCCTTTGCTCGCCAGTGTAGCGCGCTGCTGGGCGTGCCGTCGGGCTCCTCCTGGCGGGCGATCTTCGGATGTGACATAGCGGTACGACAGAGCGTGATTCGTGTCACAGCGCCCCTCCCCCCTGCGGCGTACGGTCGAAGCGTAGGTCACCCCACGACGACACCGCTTGTGCGCGCCCAGATATCGTCTTGACACCCGCGACGATGTGTAGCATCAAGAGTGTTATCCAAGGTGACGAACGTGCGCCGCCCACGGAACTAGGTTTACCTGGAAGGCGTCTCAGCCAACAGGGCGACCTCAGGAGTGGTGCTTTCGTTTTCACCCTCGCCTTAAAACCCATGCAACCGCATCGATCGACACGCGTGCGCGCTTAACGAGCCAGCTGCCCGACGATCGAACCGGTGAGTCACGTCTTCGTGCTAGAGAGGTAAGGTCCTAATGGACATTTTCGAGCGGCATCAGCAGCGGTACAAAGGCACGGAGGAGGAGGTGATGAGCCTCCAGGATTACCTCCAACTGTGTAAGCAGGAACCAGCGACCTACGCCAACGCCGCCGAGCGCCTGTTGATGGCGATCGGCGAGCCACGAATGGTCGATACGCGCGATGATCCGCGCCTATCGCGCATCTTCCAGAACAAGATGCTGCGCCTGTACCCAGCGTTCGAAGATTTCTACGGCATGGAGGAGACCATCGAACAGATCGTCTCTTACCTGAAGCACGCCGCCCAAGGACTCGAAGAGCGCAAGCAGATCCTCTACCTGCTGGGCCCCGTGGGCGGCGGCAAGTCCTCCCTCGCCGAGAAGCTTAAGCAGCTGATCGAGCACATGCCGATCTACGCGCTCGAGGGCTCGCCAATCAACGAATCTCCCTTAGGGCTGTTCGACCCAACTGAGGACGCCGCCATCCTGGAAGAGGATTACGGCATCCCACGCCGCTACCTGAACACGATCATGTCGCCCTGGGCCGTGAAGCGCCTGCAGGAGTTCAACGGCGACGTCACCCGCTTCCGCGTGGTCAAGCGCTACCCCTCACGCCTGGCGCAGATCGGTGTAGCGAAGACAGAGCCTGGCGATGAGAACAACCAAGACATCTCTTCGCTGGTTGGCAAGGTCGACATCCGCAAGCTCGAGAACTTCGCCCAGCACGACCCGGATGCCTACAGTTTCTCCGGCGGCCTGTGCCTCGCCAACCAAGGCGTAATGGAGTTCGTGGAGATGTTCAAGGCACCTATCAAGGTGCTTCATCCCCTGCTCACGGCCACGCAGGAGGGCAACTACAACGGCACTGAAGGCATGGGTGCGATCCCCTTCGAAGGGCTGATCCTCGCCCACTCCAATGAGTCGGAGTGGCAGGCCTTCAAGTCGAACCGCAACAACGAAGCCTTCCTCGATCGCGTGTACATCGTGAAGGTGCCCTACTGCCTGCGCGTCTCCGACGAGGTAAAGATCTACGAGAAACTTCTCACTAGCAGCAGCCTGAGCGAGGCGCCATGCGCCCCCGACACGCTGGAGATGCTCTCCCAGTTCTCCGTCCTGTCCCGCGTGAAGGAGCCAGAGAACTCAAGCGTCTTCTCGAAGATGCGCGTGTACGACGGCGAGAATCTGAAGGACACGGACCCCAAGGCGAAGTCTATCCGCGAGTACCAGGACTACGCCGGCGTCGACGAAGGCATGGCTGGGCTTTCCACCCGCTTCGCCTTCAAAATCCTCTCGCGCGTGTTCAACTTCGACCACACCGAAGTGGCGGCGAACCCCGTGCACCTGCTCTACGTGCTGGAGCAGCAGATCCTGCGCGAGCAATTCCCGCCAGAAGTGGAGGAACGCTACCTAGGTTTCATCAAGAACTACCTGCAGCCGAACTACGCCAAGTTCATCGGCGAAGAGCTGCAAAAGGCCTACCTCGAGTCCTACGCCGAGTACGGCCAGAACCTCTTCGACCGCTACGTGACCTACGCAGACTTCTGGCTCCAGGATCAGCACTACCGCGACCCGGACACCGGTGAGCTCCTCGATCGTGCCGCCCTCAATGAGGAGCTGGAGAAGATCGAGAAGCCCGCGGGCATCTCGAACCCGAAGGACTTCCGCAACGAGGTGGTCAACTTCGTGTTACGCGCCCGCGCCAAGCACTCGGGCAAGAACCCGAAGTGGACCAGCTACGAGAAGCTGCGCATCGTCATCGAGAAGAAGATGTTCTCGAAGACCGAAGACCTCCTGCCGGTGATCTCCTTCAACGCCAAGGCGTCCGACGAGGATCAGAAGAAGCACCAGGACTTCGTCGACCGCATGGTGGATAAGGGCTACACGCCGAAGCAAGTGCGTCTGCTCAGCGAGTGGTATCTGCGCGTTCGAAAGACCAGCTAAGGAAGCTACGTGTCACTGATCGTCGACAGGCGAGCCGATGCCAAGAAGAAAAGCATCGTCAATCGCCAGCGCTTCCTTCAGCGCTTCAAGCATCAACTGAAGAAGGCCGTGAACGACGCGGCCTCCGGCCGCAGCATCACGGAGATCAACAAGGGCGAGAAGGTGACGATTCCCGCCCGCGACATCTCCGAGCCGCAGTTCAAGATCGGCGACGGGGGACGGCGCGACATCGTGCACCCGGGCAACAAGGAATTCACCGCCGGCGATCGCGTGCAGCGACCGAAGGGCGGCAAGGGCGGTCGCGGGGGCAAGGCGAGTAAGGACGGCCAGGGCGAGGATGACTTCGCCTTCGAGTTGAGCCGCCAGGAGTTCCTCGACTTTATGTTCGAGGATCTCGAGCTGCCCCACCTGGTAAAGAAGGAGCTCACCCGCCTCCCCGACTACAAGACCGTGCGCGCCGGCTACACGCTGGACGGGGTGCCAGCCAACATCAACGTGGTGCGCTCCCTGCGCGGCTCCCTCGCCCGACGCATCGCCATGGGCGGCCCGCTGCGCGGCCAGCTAAAGGTCTTGGAAGCCGAGTTCGACGCACTGAGCGACGACGACAAGGAAGGCGATCGCGGCCAGGAGCTCGAGGAGCAGATGCGCTCCCTGCGCACGCGCCTGCGTGCTATTCCGTTCCTGGACACGGTGGACCTGCGCTACAACCACCGTATCAAGCAGCCGCAGCCGAGCACCCAGGCGGTGATGTTCTGCCTGATGGACGTCTCCGGCTCCATGACCCAGGAGCGCAAGGACCTCGCCAAGCAGTTCTTCATCCTTCTTTACCTGTTCTTACAGCGGAATTACGAGCGCATCGATGTGGTGTTTATTCGCCACCACACGGTGGCCATCGAGGTGGAGGAGGACGAGTTCTTCCACTCGCGCGAGACTGGCGGTACGGTGGTGTCCAGCGCTTTGAACCTCACGCGTGACATCATCCGCGACCGCTACCCCTCGAACGCGTGGAACATCTACTGCGCCCAGGCCTCCGACGGCGACAACTGGCCCGACGACTCTCCCGGCTGCCGCGCCATCTTGAGCGAGGAGCTGCTGCCGCTAATGCAGTACTTCGCCTACATCGAGATCACACCCGCGAGTCACCAGCGCTTGTGGCAGGAATACGAGATCGTGAAGGAAGCCCACCCGAACTTCGCCATGCAGCAGATCGACGGCGCCAATGATATCTATCCCGTGTTCCGCAAGCTCTTTGCCCGTCAGCTCAGCTCATGACCCATCGGATCATCTCGGAAGACTCCGACTGGACCTTCACGCTTATTGAGAAGTACGACCACGTACTCGCCGAGCTTGCCGCCGAGTACGGCTTGGACACGTACCCGAACCAGCTCGAGATCATCACCGCCGAGCAGATGATGGATGCCTACTCTTCCGTTGGCATGCCCATCAACTACCACCACTGGAGCTTCGGCAAGCAGTTCCTAAACGTGGAGAAAGCCTATCGCCGCGGCTTCATGGGCCTCGCCTACGAGATCGTGATCAACTCCAACCCGTGCATCGCGTACCTCATGGAGGAGAACACGCTGCCCATGCAGGCGCTGGTGATCGCCCACGCCTGTTACGGCCACAACTCCTTCTTCAAGGGCAACTACCTCTTCCGCGCATGGACCAATGCGGATGCGATCATCGACTACCTTGAGTTCGCCCGTAACTTTATCCATGACTGCGAAGAGCGCTACGGCCAAGAGGCGGTTGAACTGCTCCTCGACTCCTGCCACGCCCTGATGAACCAGGGCGTTGACCGCTACAAGCGTCCCTCACCGCTCTCCCTGCAAGAAGAGCGCGCCCGCCAGCGTGAGCGCGAAGACTATCTGCAGCGTCAGGTCAACGAGCTATGGCGCACGATTCCTGAGTACGCGAACAAGGGCAACGCCTCGAAGGACGACAAGCATCAGCGTTTCCCCGCGGAGCCGCAGGAAAACCTGCTCTACTTCATCGAGAAGAACGCGCCACTGCTGGAGCCCTGGCAGCGTGAAGTCGTGCGCATCGTTCGCAAGGTGGCGCAGTACTTCTATCCACAGCGCCAGACACAAGTGATGAACGAGGGTTGGGCCACCTTCTGGCACTACACGCTGCTGAACCGCCTCTACGACGAGGGCTACTGCAGCGACGGCTTCATGATCGAGTTCCTGCAGTCCCACACCAACGTGGTCTACCAGCCGAGCTTCGACAGCCCGCACTACTCGGGCCTCAACCCGTACACGCTGGGCTTCTCGATCTTCACGGATTTGAAGCGCATGTGCGATGACCCGACGGACGAGGATCGCTACTGGTTCCCGGACATCGCAGGAAGCGACTGGCAACCCGCGCTCGACTTCGCGATGCGCAACTTCAAGGATGAGAGCTTCATCGCGCAGTACTTGAGCCCGCGGGTGATGCGGGAGCTGCGGCTCTTCGATGTGCTGGATGATGAGAGTGAGGAGACGCTGGAGATCGCGGCCATCCATGATGAGGCAGGGTATCGGCGGTTGCGGACGGCCTTGGCGGACAACTACAACCTGCACAGCCGCGAGCCGAACATTCAGGTGTATGAGGTGAACCACCGGGGCGATAGGAGCCTGACGGTGCGGCATCAGCAATACAACGATCGTCCGTTGAACAAGGACGCTGCGTTAGAGGTGACCCGTCACCTGCGGCGGTTGTGGGGCTTTCGGGTGCGGGTGGATACGGTGGGGTCTAGCGGGAAGGCGGAGACGATCGCCGAGATCTGAGCGCCTCGGCGCGCCACCCCTACGACAGCTCATCGAAATCGCATCCGTCGACTAACGAGGGGCACCCGTCTACAAACAGCTCGACCTCACACCCGCGCCCGTCACAGTGCACCTTCTTGCCCAACCGGAAGGAGCACTTCATGCGAATCCTCAGCGCTACTATCGCTGCCTGCCTCGTCATCGCCCTGACGTGCGCTACGCACGCCAGGGCGGAGGTTGCGGACAACCAGGTGGACGACCGCGAGATCGCCGCGTTCTTCGATGGCTACCTCGCCGTCTACAACCGAAGCTTCGGACACCCCGAGCGTAGAACCCAGTTTCGCGAGGAGCTCAGCGCGAAGGTGCTCATGCCGATTATGCAGTCCCCTCCCAGCAGAGCGCCCCGCGTGCCTGATTCCATCGAGTCATTCACCCAGGGCTTCGCAGCGTTCGTCACGAGGCTCGAGGGTAAGGGGGTGACGCGACTCGAGTGGGTGAGCCGAGAGTACCAGGTGCTAAGCGTCAACAAGGTGCTCGCCAACAACGTCGGCATTGGCATCACGGCGGACGGCGAGGTCGCCTACGAGACAGCTTCTCTCTACCTGCTCCATCGCACCGAGGGCGGCTGGAAGATCGTAATGTTCAGCCCCTACGATCACGACAAGCTGTTTCAGCTCGGGTGCTCCTAGACCGCCCTCGCGCCCAGCGCGGTATCACGCTACACCTCTCGTTGAGTTCGGTGCCCAGCCGGTGCATCCGGTGGGCTTTCACGCTCCGTATATCCACCAGGATCTTTTGAAGCGCACAATACGCGTGTGTCCCGCAGACGGAGCGGACCGTGAACACAGCAACGGACATGACCCCAAGCAGCGCGCCCCGCGCCGCGAGCACCACCCCAATGGCCACACTGAACGATCTGCTCGCCGGCATCGCCAGCGGCAGCGAGAAGGCGATGGGCGAGTTCTACGAACGTACCGTAGACCGAGCCTACGCCGTGGCACGCACCATCATGTCCGTAGCTGAGGACGCCGAGGAGGCCATGATGGAGGCTTACCTGCAGGTGTGGCGCAATGCGGAACGCTACGATTCCGACCGTGCTAACCCCATGACGTGGCTGCTATTAATGGTGCGATGCCGGGCCCTGGACTTGCTCCGCCGCCGCCGCCGCGAGGGCGACCGGCAGATCCTGATGGACGAGCCCCCAGAGGTGGCCGATGAGCACGATCGACCCGATCGCCTGCTCAGCGCCTTCGACCAGCAGAGCGCCGTCGCAGAGGCCATTCGCCAGCTCACCCCCGCCCAACGCGAGGTGGTGAGCCTGAGCTTCTTCCGAGATCTGAGCCACACGGAGATCGCCGAGACCCTCGACATGCCCCTCGGCACCGTGAAATCCCATTCCCGGCGCGCCATGCGAGCGATGCGCTCGCACCTGGCCACCCATGACCCTGCGCGCACGGAGGCCTAAGCAATGAACCACAACGACCGAAACGACGACCCACGAACAACGCCTGAGGCCCACGACGATCAACCACCCCTCGATGAGATGCTCGACGCCGTAAATCACAACCCGATGCCACAGGAGCGCCGCCAAGCGTTCAAGCGTCGCCTGATGGAGCAGATCAATAGGTCACCGGACTTGTTCATCGTGCGCCGTGAAGAGGGCGAGTGGCATGACTTCGCGCCGGGGATTGAGATCAAGCTGCTGCACCGGGATGCGGATACGGGAGCGGAGACGACCCTGTGGCGGGTGCAGCCTGGCACGGAGGTGGACGCGCACTCGCATGAGATGGATGAGGAGTGTCTGGTGTTGGAGGGGGATTTAGAGATTGGGGGGGAGCTATTGGTGGCTGGGGATTACCTACTTGGGAAGCGGGGGTTCGATCATCCGGTGGTGATGTCGCCTAGTGGGGCGTTGTTGTTGTTGCGGTCGCAGCCCTATCTGGCGGGTTAGATCCCCGGGCACCGCATGCGAGGGTGTAAGAAATTCTGTGTTCTGAGCCATACTGACAACGAACCCCACGGAGGGTCAATGGTATGGCAAGACGGAAGCAGAAGGTCCGCAGCGCAGCGGAAGAAGCAGTTCTTGACGAACTGCTAAAACATGGAGACATCAAGACGACAGGCGATCTCGAGAGTGCTTTCGGCGATCTGAAGAAGGCGCTAGTCGAGCGCATACTAAACGCCGAGATGAACGTGCACCTCGATAGCGAGGATGAGCAAGGCACCGGCAACCATCGCAACGGCAGCAGCCCCAAGACGGTGCTCACGGACGGCAACGAGCGCCTGGTGCTGGACATCCCTCGCGATCGGCAGGGTCGCTTCGATCCAGCGCTTATCGCGAAGTATCAACGCCGCTTTCCCGGCTTCGACGATAAGATCATCTCGATGTACGCCGCGGGCATGAGCACGCGGAGTATCCAGGAGCACATCCTCGAGATGTACAGCGTGGAGATCTCTCCAGCACTTGTATCAGCGATCACCGATGCAGTTCTAGATGAGGTGAAGGCGTGGCGCAATCGCCCACTGGAGCACACCTACGCCCTTGTCTATTTCGACGCCCTGCGGGTGAAGATCCGCGACGAGGGTGCGGTCCGCAACAAGGCGGTCTACCTAGCGATCGGTGTCACATGCGCGGGCCGCAAGGAAGTACTCGGCATGTGGATCGAGCAGACGGAAGGCGCGAAGTTCTGGATGCGCGTGATGACCGATCTGCGCGACCGTGGTACCCAGGATATTCTCATCGCCATCGTCGACGGACTGAAGGGCTTCCCTGACGCCATCACAGGCGTGTTCCCTGAGACGGTTGCCCAGACCTGCATCGTGCATCTCATCCGCTACTCGATGCACTTCGCTTCGTGGAAGGAGCGCAAGCAGGTCGCGGCAGCACTGCGATCGGTCTACTCAGCCCCAAGCGCTGAGGCCGCCACAGAGGCCTTGGATGCCTTCGAGCAAGGCGAATGGGGCCAGAAGTACCCGGCCATTGTTCAGAGCTGGAGAAGGCGCTGGGAGGAAGTGATTCCCTTCTTCGCCTTCTCCTCGGAGGTGCGCAAGATCATGTACACGACCAACGCCATCGAGTCGCTTAAGAGCCGCGTGAGAAGGGCGATCAGGAACAAGGGTCACTTCCCCAACGACACAGCGGCCACGAAGCTGATCTACCTCGCGCTCAAGCGCATCGAGTCGAAATGGAAACGGGCGCCGAAGGAGTGGCATGCTGCGAAGGCGCAGCTGGCAATCCAGTTCGGTGACCGGTCTATCGTTGAGGAATGAGACTGAGGATCGGCTCAGACACAGAAATCCTTACACCGCTCCGCATGCGTCTAGAAGGCGAAGAACGGGATCACCTCTGCAGCCGCAGCTCGAAGCTCCTCGGCGGCGACCGGGTGGACTCAAAGGGAATCAGCCCACCTCCGAACGCGAACGCTTAAGGGCCTCTTCGCCCGGAACCATCTCGACGCGGCCCGCATCGTTGTCCGCGATACGGCGCTTGATCTCGGCTTCCCATGCCCGAGCGACCTTCGTGTCCGGAGAGCAATCTAAATCCTCGATAAGCGCGCGAGGAAGCTCGTTCTCGCATTCGTAAAGAAAATCGTACCGCGGACTTGCTAGTGATTGCGAAACGAGAAACTGTCGAGTCCGCCTGGATTGGAGAACAATCAGGGTCGTCCGCCTCGCAGCGGCTCCGCCACGGAAACTCCGTGCCCCGCTACATTCCCGCAATCAGAGTTCGCAACGCTCGACAGGCTGCGAGCTTCCGCAGCTACCGACCGAACGTGGACTTCGGATACCCAGTTCTTTAGTTGGCTGCCGACAGACTCGCTCGTTGCTAGCACCGGATTGCAAAGCTAGCTGTGCCCACCGCAAGTTGGAATCAGCGAAGCGTTCACATCAAGTATCGAGTGAAATCTCGTCCCAAGCTCCACCCTCAATGGCCCAATCAAGGGCCTTTCGCCTTTCTCTAACTACGTACTCGGGTACGGAACCAGTTACACCAAATGCTTGTTTCTCCCTTAACGCCCAATGCAAACAATAGGCAAGATCAGCGGCGCGTAGCACTTCAAGCGGAGATCGAAGCTCTACGCTTGAACGGAATCCACTAGCACACTCACCCTTGAGTAGATCGGGCAGCCTCGACACAAAATCGCTCGGGCAACTCTCGCGGAAAGTGAACTCACTATCAGACGCTAGTGAGCAACACCAATAGAGCGCCCATAGGGCTTCGATCTGCTGCTTAAATGGATCCGATGATGCGCTACTCCTAGTCAGATACTCCCGCTCCGCCTCAGTAAGCCCCCCAGTAGCTCCATTCTCTTCAAGCCAAGTAAGTCCCCGCTGGGAATCGAATCCATAGGCGGCTGCACCAGCGACGTAGATTGCTAGGGCACGATTGACAAGTGTCTCACGAGAGACTGAGAGCTCATCAACATCAGCAAGCAATGGGAGCGATTCGGGCACATGGGAGCCCAGCAAATGCGCCGATTCCATGGATCTGTCGCGAACTTCCCTCATGATCGTCATGGTTGTCCTCCGAAATGCCGACCGAAGCCACCTATATTATCCGGGTGGAGAATCTCCCGTAGATCCGGGTCTCGATGGACTTCCCGACGAAGTAGCTGCATTACTGCCGGATTATCAAGTGGATGATGCCACTCGGTTCCCGGTGGATTTCGAAGCGCCGATGGACCACGCCGCATGAGTGCTGCCACATCATCCACTCCGAGAAGCTGCCCGAGATGACTCGCAAACCGAGCGTCACTCTCCAGAGCAGCGACCAGCGCTCGATTGGCGGACGCTCTATGAGCCGATCGCGTAACGCCAGACACAGACTCCTGAACGAGGACCTCGTGAATTCCATTTCTGTGGCCGAGAATTGGGACGGAGCGTCCCCGTAACACCAGCCGTGAGGCTGAGACACTACCTCCGACCACTGCAGTCGAAAGAGAGCCGACCTCAAGGGACTGCCCGATCGTAGCAGTCTTTCTGCTAAAGAACGCTACGAACGAATCCTGGATCCTCTCCGCACCACCATGCGTCAGATCGTATACCGCAGCACCACCCACTACGGAAACAACGCCAACGGCGCAAACCACGCTTGAAACGCACGCGGCTACAAGGCCCGTCTTGGCCAAGAGAACTCCAACTCCCACTACGCCTGCACCGCCCAGGGCCGCCACCCCAACACGCCCTGGTACTCCAAGGGGGCGATCAAAAAACCCTGTCTCCGTAGTGTAGAGGTCCGAAACGAGCGCGGTGCTTGGAGGCCCGGCAGCAAACTGAATCTCGTCCGCGCGCCCTACCCCGAGGAAATACTCCTCAAGGGCTATTCGCCGTTCGGTCCCGAGGGCGATCTCAAGAACGAAAGCGAACAGGCCACTACTCCCAGAAGTCGGGGAGGCATTGATGAGGGGTCCCTGACCACCACCTCCTTGGCTCCCTCCTCCGGGTCCCGTTCCCCCTCCAGGTCCATCCAGTGCTAAGCCAGTAGGATCTGTGAAGCTTAGGGGACTGTTCTCCACGTACGCGTACGCGTTATGTGAGCGGCTGTCCAGCACATCCCGCATCAGCGGATCCACGCTCGTGAATCGTCCCACGGTGGGGTCGTAGACGCGCGCATTCATCTGCACTAGACCGACGAGATCCCTCTGCTGGTGACCGGTGAATCCGGGTAGATCCTCAACCTCCTGACCAAACAGCAGACTGTCGGTCACATCGGCTTCGCCGCTCAACATGCGTCGCTTGCCGAATGCATCGAAACGTATCTCTGCATCGAGATTGCCTGCCGCGTCCGTCGTCGTGACAACGCTGTCCAGCAAATCATAATGGTAGTAAGTCACCTCGCCTGACAAGGAATCGGCAGCCCCAATGACGACCCCTTCGACAGGGATGCGGTAGAGGTGCGAGTTGCTGTCCGTGCGGAAAGTGGTCAGGCCGTCCGTGTAGTACCACTGACCTGAAACCCCAGGTTCTTCCGCGGCGTCTTGGGTAACTTGGAGTGGTTCGAGGTCTGCGTTGTAGCCGAGACTCACCGCGTCCGTGCCACGGACGATCTGACTCGGTTGATCGAATGAGGTCCACGTTGTACCCGTATGAACCGGAGTACCGACTCCTTCATCCTTCGCGACGACATTGCCGTTGTCGTCGTAGTCGAAACTCAGCGCGCGTGGACCCTCAACTACCGAGCTGAGGCGCGAGGGAGTCCCTGACGCGTACCGATAGTCACCTACATCAGATTTTCGCTGGATATTCCCAATCGCATCGTAGTCAATCTCGACTGTGGTGAGCGTGTTACCACCTCGCACAGTACGCACCGACGTGAGACGATCCAGATAGTCGTACTGGGCAACGTCAAAGATGCTCCGCCTGCCGTCGTACTGAGTGTCCTTTCGCTCAACTAGGTTCAAATTATTGTCCCAGAGGTTTGCGCGCTCCCTTTGGACTAGCACCCCACTTCGATCGCTGCTCTTTGACACGACCTGAATGCCCGACACGTCATCGAAGTCAAAGGTAGTGGACACGCCGTTGCCCAGAGTGAAGTTGCCCAACTTGCCGCTGAAGTCGAAGGGCCAGCGATCGGCGATCTCGAATACTCGTACCCCTTGACTGTCGTCGACGTGTTTCACACGACCGCGCGAGTCATATGCGTAGGTGACTGAGTACGGTACGTCACCATTCAATTCCGGATAGGTGATAGACCGAAGTCGCGAGTACTCATCGTAGGAAAAGGAAGTACTGGCTCCCATGGCTTCGCTTGTCAATGCGATCTGACGCCCCAGGTTGTCGTAGGCGTAGGTTTCCGTCTCCACCAATCCCGGGGATGGCTCGTAGGAGATGGTGTGAATCTGCCCTCTGCCAGCACCTTGGGCACTGTCGTAGCGCCACTGGGTCCAGAAGTCGGGATAGTCTCGAGATATCAGCCTCCCAACATCGTCATAGTCAAAGATCGCAACATGGGCCTTCGGCGAGGTTTGGTGAGTTAGCTGGCCAAAGACGTTGTAGTCGAATGACCAAAGCCCTGAATTCGGATCATCGAGGGTACGGTTGTGCCCAAGGCCGTCGTACGTGAAGGAGGTCACGTTACCTAGGGGATCTGTAATTCTCTGGAGCTCACTGAACGCGGTGTACTCGTAGTGAGTTGTGCCAGAGGTTGACAGCAATCCAGTGTAGGGATCCGGGTCGGTGACGGAGCGAATACGTCCGAGCGCGTCTAGGGTCATCAAGCGCTGGGCCCCGATTCCGTCGGTCACCAGCACCTCGTCCTCTTGGTACTGGACGGTGCTCTCGGCTCGACGACCGTACTGATCCACCGGTCGGGTGCTGCGCACGATGCGTCGGATCAAGTCGTACTCAGTATCAAACCAGTGGGAAGGTGGATTGCTTCGAGCGGTTCGTGCTGATCGCTGCACCGCGTCGCCGCGCTCGTCGTAGCGGAAAACGACGCCCGGGTACTTGGTAGCTGCACCGCCTTGGTTGGTGTATTCACCAACCACCCGCCCGAAGGTATCCGAGATCACCTGGACGTCCACTTCCGCGATACCGCCGGGAAAACTGGGTGAGAAGCGCGTTTGGCGAGTTAACGCTACGCCCGACTCTCGACAGGCATACGGGTTTCCGTTGGCACCTCCACACCAATCGTAGACAGTACTCACGTAGGACCCGTCAGGAGCGATCGCGTGGACCTGGCGACCGAAACTGTCGTAGCGAAATTCCGTCCACAAACCTGCGTAGTTGCGCACTCTACTCAACGCGCCGAGCGCGTAGTCCCACTCCATCTCTCGCTCGAGCGCCGCACCCATCGGATCATCGGTGATCTTTCGTGGCAATTGACCAAGGTCGTCGTAAGCGATCATCGTCACTCGCCGCGGGCCGTTCGACTGCTCGCCACCATCGCCGCCCCACACTTCCTGGCGAACGACATTGCCGAAAGAGTCGCGCTCGAACCGAGTCTTTCGAACCTCTGGTCCATTCTCTACGTTCTCGTGAAACTCCACGACTTGACACGTCTCCCAGTTCACTTCAGTTGCTTGGGAGATGCGCGTGTCACTCATGCCAGCCGACGAGCGCGTGATAGCGATACGGTCCGGCAGCAAGCAGGGGGAGTCGGTACGCGACTGGAAGGACGTTTCGAAAACGGCACTGTGCTGCGCGCCGGCGAAAACAGGGTCAACGGTCATCGTCGTCCGATGAACCTCCCCGAAACCGTCAGGATCCGTATTGATGTCCGACTCAAGTATCTCGACTACCGTATCGGTCACTTGGAATCCGTTTCGCGCCCCACCTACTTCATAGCGTTCAGTCTCCTGCTTACGTCGCCACACCATGTGCGTTCTACCACCATCATGCTGCAGTGGAGCATTGGCGTAGGTGGTGAGCATGCGCTCAATTAGCTTACCGCCTAGTTTCTGCGAGATACCCTGTTCTTCAGGCAGACCGATATAGGGATAGTCCTGTCGATACACGGCCCAAACATCGGGTACGTCGCGCGTGTCGCGCACTTGATGGAAGGCGAAGCCGAGAAAGCCACGTCCCTGCGTACTGAGCTTGCCCCCGTTGTATGAGTACGTTTGCGTGTAGTCACCGCCGACTCCATCGTTGCGAGTGACCGTCGTTACCAAGCGCATCGGACCGCAGTAGTTTCGCTGCGTGGGGAAGCTTGCGTCTTCAGAGAAGTAACCCGGGACGTCTGGCAAGGGCTCGTAGGCGATCTGCACCGCGTTGCCCTCGCCGCCACCTGGCTTAGCGAAGCCATCGGTGATGCGTACCAGAAGATCCGCGGGGTCAGAATCGTGCGTATGCACCGTCCATTGCGATAGAGACGAGTCGTAGTAGGCAATATCACGGTAGCCGTCGCCGTTGCCATCGAAGATGCGTATGCGACCAGCATCGTCATAGTTGAGGATATCGTCGACGCTGAACTCATCGTGTTGTTCAGCAAGACTATCGCCGTCTGATCTGAGCGAAACGAAGTTGATCATGTTGCTGCCGCGGAAGTAGTACACGATGTCCTCGCGGCCATCACGATCCGCATCCACAACATAGGCGTTCGCCGATAGGGCACTTGAGAAATCGGCGTTGACCTCCTGCGTCAAGCCCGTACCTGTGCTCAGACGCGTATGCCATTCCCCTCCTCGCCCGTAGGCGAGATCCGTGAGCCCGTCTCCGTTCAGATCGATCGGCAAGGGGTTGTCGATATCGCTGAGCGTGATCATAGGCTCGAATGCGCCACCATCCGGTGCACCCACATAGCGGAGCACGGTCCAATCCCCGCCCACTTTGCCACGCGGGCTTGGGGTCACCGGCGGCTCGTTGCCGTCGCAGCCATTGGGTTCTGTGAAAATGGAGAGTGGGGGAACACTCCAACCGCCGGCGATGCCGATGACGTTCTTTGCACGCACCTGATAGTCGAACGTGCCAAGACCCGCTTGGTGCGTATACGAGAGGTCAGGATGGTCTTCAAGCAACGCAGTCCAGCTAGCCCCTTGCTCGCGCACTTCAACATCCCATGCCACCCCCTGCGCCGAGGACCAGCGAAGATCGATGGAGAAATCGTGGCAACCACCCGATGTGTTCCAAGTGGGAACACCAGGCACAGGCAATGCGCTGGTTCTCAAGATCAGGTCGTTGCGACCATCGCCATCGAAGTCAATGAGCCTGGCATCACGCAGGTGCGTGTAGTAGGAGGCCATGTCATCGACCAGAAACTGGCCACTGACGAACTCGGCTGACGTAAAGGTAGCTTCGGGGTCGCGATACCGTAGATACAGGCCATCGTCCAGACCGTAGAGCAGATCGTCCAGACCATCGCCGTTGAAGTCAGCGACGCGTACACCGAGGGAGAGCCCTTCCGCCACGATCCCCGTGTCGACAGGCATGGGACTAAGCCCCAAATTTCCATCCGCCAGATACACCTTCCAGGTGCCATCCGGCACCATGAGGTCCATCGCTGCATCGCCGTTGTAATCGATCAGGTAGGAATCGGCGGCATTGTCGGCGCTGATCGACGTGGTGTTCTCGATCAGAGCGCTGCCGTAGGACACCATGACGCTCCATGTCGGCGAAGGTCCGTCGCTGGCGATCAGAATGTCCTGACGGCCATCGTTGTTGATGTCGCCGACACGGGTCGTTTCCACCTGATCTGCGCGGCCTTGGGAACTGGCGCCGATACTCGGCCATCCCTCCATGCCCCGCTGCCACTCAAAGCGAGTGACGGGCATACAGTCCGCACCGAAGTCGTTGCACACCTGCACCGACGCAAGGCGGCTGCGCCCGGAATCCTCAGCGGCGATCGCTTCATACGCGAGTTTGTAGATGCGCGTGAACTGGTAGCCACTGCCGTCATGACGCTGACTGCGGATAGATCTAAGGCGTTTCGAGATGGTGCTCTTGGCCCCCGCGCGGTACGCCTTCCAGCTATCTGACGCGGGGCGGTCGCCCCACACGAAATGCAGCCGATACCGAAGCTCAGGCGAGTCACCGTTGGGAACGACCTCATCTCCCCAATCGACTCGGCGTGGGTGCACCTCGCCCGTGGTAATGTCCTCTGTGTAGCGATACTGGACGCGGTTGCCGAAGGCATCGTAGGCCGTATCGATGAGCCAGCTGCGCACAGGCCCGCTCCCGCCGGTTCCCTGCACCTCAATGCGTGTGCTCGCCTCCACGCCGTAGGTGACCTTGCTGCCGTCCCGCCGCTCAACATCAAAGTAAGCAGGTACCTGCTCACCCTCGGCACGAGCCGTAATGCGCAGGAACTGATCAACCTCTGTGCGGTAGGTGGAGTTCGCGGCTCCATAGACACCGGACTCCAGTACGAGCCGAGCGCCGTCAAGGCAGTAGCGATCGTTCACCGAGTACTCAACGGCGGCGATCGAGCCGTCCTGCGCGAGCGTTTTGGCACACCTCTCAATCGATGAAAACCCTGTGAGACCCCAGCCCTCACCGGCCCAACCTCGGGTGGCACCGCTCGCGTATGCAAGGCTGATACCGGGACGAACGCCACCGGCGCCTGGCACCGCGAAAACCGGGATCGCGTAGTGCGCCACCCCGCCTTGATCTACGCGGAAAGATCCACCCACGGAGCCCACGAGCTCTTCGGCGTTGACTAGAAAGGGCAGCGAAACCCAGGCGAGCAAAGCGCACGCGAAGCGTGCGAGGCGAGTGAGAGACATAGCTAGCACATCCGATGGACGGTGAACCGAAGCCACACCGTACAGCGATCGGATTAATTAACGTTTGACTCTATCCGAGAGATCCTGCCAGAAATGAGCAACACTGCGATCAGGAACACTCATTTCCGGCGGAACATCCAAGTAATGCCGGGGCCACGGGCCCAACATCAGCGACTTCTTCTCAGCTGAGGAGCCGAAGCGAGACACTCGAAGAATCCTTCCTGGATCAGCTAGCCTTCACACCCGAACGGTGTAGAACTGGGATCCCCTGCAATGCTACCTCTCCTATAAGGCACGATTCGAACCAGGCCCCGGCGCCGGACTTCGACCTCTTTTAGCAGCACTTCGAAACTTGGCAACCGTTATCCGCAAGCTAGTGGGCCGCTTGGTAAATAAGGTAACGCTCAGTCTGCGTAGGGGCAGCGTCAGCAAGGCGCGTCGCGCAGCCAATGGCATCGCCATGGGCAAGCGATGCAACGCCGCGAACGCTGCCCCTGGGCAGACCCGAAGAGCGAGTAGCACGGGCGCCACCCCATTTACCAAGCGGCCCACTAGGCCGTCCACTCTGACTATCGGTGTTGCTTCACCTTCGCAGTTCGAGTTCCTCGCAACTCACATAGGCTGCGGGGTGGATCACGTCCAATTTCGCGCCGAGCTCTTTCAGAGAGGGCAGCTGCACCAACAAGAGCTGGTCAGGTCTGTCGTCCACCCGAGAGCCATCGACCCGATCGCGCCCTCGAAAACGGCACCAGATGCCAGCGATCTTCGCTGTCAAGGATCGAAGACTCGGGGTTCGACCTGGCATGGAGCTCCAGCGTGGCGCAGCTCGCGCCTGTCCGGACCTTCCTGCGCTAGCGCGCGCATCGGATCGACCCGCGTCCTCGACGAACTGGAGCCAAAGCCCTCGAACGCCGTAAGGCGCAAAGCGATCGCGTATCGGACCTAGTGGAATTCATCGGCTCGCCCAGCTACCACTGCAGACGAGTCTCTTGGCGCACCGCCCACAGGATCAGGCGGCCCTCTCCAACGCTCACTGGCGAGGCTTACGATTCTCGCGGATGCTGTAGGTGGCGAGCTCTTCGTACAGTGCGTCCGCCTCTGCCTTGAGCGCGGGGTCTAACGCATCGGTTGGCTCCGCATCGGGCGTGTCACGGAAGTACGAGCGAAAGTCTGTGAGCGCGAGGGGCAAGTCGATGGCATCGCAAAGGGCGCCCATGGTCTCGGCTGGCGCGGCGCGCAAGTCGTCCTGTAGCACGAAGTGGCAATGCGGCGCATGGTCGCGCACGGCACGGAACACGGAAATCCAGTAGTGCAGCCAATAGTCTATGTGCTCCGGTGCCTGCGGCGCATCGCCTACGCCAGGAAAGCACAGGGGACGATGCAGCTCACCAAACTCGAGGTGACCGATGTCCCGCATGTACCGCTTTGTGAACGCGTCCTTTCGGTGTTGCGCAAGGAAATTCTTATGCTGGCGATGCAGGGAAGCCGCGTGCGGACCGGGCCGACGCACAGGCACGATAATCGCCCCTTGGGGAAACATGCGCGGGAGCAGGGCGAGGCGCGCAATGTTGGCGTTGTTCTTGGAGAAGTAGCGCGCCGTGGGCTCACCGTTGCCGTCGACCAGGACGATCTTACGCATATGGCGATCAAAAAAGGCACTCGCCTCGCCGCTTAGCTCCTCTTTACTCCACAGGCGGATGCCAGACTCTTCGTAGTGCTCAGGCCAGAACAATTGCCAGAATACTTCATCGAAGGCCTCGGGCGTGTCGAGATCGATCTCGAGACCATCGCCGTGGGCACGCTGGCGCCGCTCCACTTTACGTTTTTTATAGGCACCCATCCTCTTCCAAAGGAGCGGGGATGCCAGAAAGGGCATCTGACGATAGCGGTGCATCGCGGTACCGGGCACGGCATCGAAGGCGTTGAGCAAGGCGGTGGTGCCGGCACGTGCGAGGGAGGTGATGAATACAGGACGCGGCGGCGGCGTAGCGGCTATCGCTCGGGCGTGCAAGCGGTCGTCGACCCGGGCGAGCCCGTGCAGCATCCTGGGCCCGGAGAAGGCGAGCTCATGGAAGAAGCGATCTGTGGGACTGTAGGCGTCTGCACCTTCCTCAGCGGCATCCGCCTGATCGCCGGCGGGGCGGCGGCGCAACAACAGGGGAGTGAATGCAATAACCGTCACTACCGCCAAAAAGCGAAGGTCCAGCATCCAGCGCCACGTATCCTCCAGTGTCGCCAAGCCGATCCACTGTGCCAGGTAAACTGGCGAGGCAGCGGCAAGAAGCGCCAGGCCACAGCGCCACACGAGATCAAAGCTCCCGCCAAAAAGCGCCATTGCTGACTGTTGCGCCGCCCGCTCCTTGTCCTCGTCACTAAGCTCGGGATCGAGTATTGCCGATACACCCTGGAGCGCGCGGCGGGAGATCAGCTGCGCCCTTTCCAGCACTCGCATGGCGATGAAGACGACAGCGAAGGCGACCACGGCAAGGCTCGCGGCCAGCAGGCTAGGCATCAGGAGGATCCGATGCCGCACGGGCCAGCAGCTTGCCTACCGTCGCGCAACATCCGTTTCAGGGGAAACCAGAGGAACCCAACGACCAGCATGAGGCCGCCGAGGAACAACGCCAGTAACAGGCCGGTGGCGCCGAGCCCCGGGCCCGGACCGATGTAGCCCCAGGCTGGAACGGCACCCAGGAGCACGAGGCAAGGAAATAAGCGCGCCGTTGTCATATCTGTCGTACCGATTACTCGAAGGGTATTGGCGGAAGATCCGCAGGCGCGCAGCCTAGCGCGGAGAGCATGAGAATGGAAAGCGCCACCTAGAGTAGTCTCCCGCGTGTATCTTTCTAAATAGACTTCCTAAAAGGGTACCCTGTTCGCAAAGAGAAGGATGCTCTGATGGGTCGACCGAACCAGGCGATTGAAGTTGGCAAGGAAGATCAGGAACAGCTGGAGGCGATCGCTCGATCACGCAGCCCGCCACACAGCCTGGTAACCCGTGCCAAGATCGTGCTGTATTCAGCTAGGGGCAAAGGTAGTAATGCGGTTGCAGAGCTTGCCATATCAGCCCTCAGACGGTGTCGCATTGGCGTCGGCGCTACCGTCGGTTCGGGGTGGCGGGCTTGCATGATGCGCTCAAGTCCGGCCGCCCGCGCAGCATCGCTGACGAGAAGGTAGCGGCTCTGATTCACAAGGGGCTGGAAGAGAAGCCCGAAGGGTCAACACACTGGAGCTTGCGAGCTGTAGGTGCGCAGACCGGCGTTTCCAAGAGTCAGGTGCAAAGGTACTTTCAGCTGCGGTCTACAACCGCACCGTAGCCGATCCTTCAAGCTCTCGACGGATCCGTTTTTCGTTGAGAAAGTTAGAGACATCTGCGGGTCCGTCGAGGCTCTTGCAAAGGTGTCGGAGATTTGAAGGTTCGCATTAATGAGTTCGTAGAACGATACAACCGTAGCGCCCGACCGTTTCAGTGGGTCGCAACCGCCGATTCCGTCTTGGAGAGAGTCTCAAGAGTAGCGAAAGCCATTTCCGGGACAGCACACTAGCTAGTGTCCTGTCCCGTAAGTTCGTTGAAGAAGTCGCACGGGGCGTTTTGTTCCCAGGCGCCGCGCGAGGACGAGCGTGGCAGGCCCCACGGGAGGAGGAGCAACGTGCCTAGGGGCAAAAAGTACCCGCGAATTCTTCAACGAGCTTAGGGGACAGGACACTAGCAGCCTGTTGAAAAAGCCTGATTGGAGGGATAATAGCCCATCGGCCAAACAGGTGATGCAAGTGCGCGGCGAAGAAGACCCTCAACCCGTGATGTTTAGCTACGTAGACTT